>DASRRA010000529.1:0-14728 GCA_035696085.1 Bacteroidia bacterium
TTAAATACGAACATCACCTTTACAAAAGAAGCCTTGTTGCAGGAGTTGAAAAACCATCCGGAACGTTTCAGCCCCAACGTGGTGTTACGCCCTTTGTATCAGCAAAAAATATTGCCCAACCTCGCTTATGTAGGCGGACCGGGCGAATTGGCATATTGGTTGGAATACAAGGCCATGTTTGACCAGCACCGCATTCAATACCCTGTTTTAATACCAAGGAATTTTGCATTGCTGGTGGATGAAAAAACAGAGCAACAATTTTCAAAAGCCGGATTTCAATTCAACGATTTATTCAAAAATACAGAAGTATTGATAAAAGAGCTGGTTGCAAAAAATACAACATCTGAATTATCCTTAGCCGAACAACAAACAAAGCTGGCTGCTGTATTTTCTGAAATTGCTACGCAGGCTACTGCTGTGGATGCAACACTGAAAGCAGCAGTGGAAGCAGAGTTTCAAAAAGCAAGCAACGCTGTAAAAAATATTGAAAGCAAGATCATGCGCTCCGAAAAACAAAAACAGGAGACCGGCATCAACCAGATAAAAAAAATCAAAGAAAAAATTTTTCCGCAAGATGTGTTACAGGAACGTTACGATAACTTCATTCCTTACTATTTGAAATATGGGGATGGATGGATACAGGATTTGAAAAATGTATTTGATCCCTTTGAGTATCAATTACTGATATTACGGGATACTGTTGCTACAGAAAAAATTAAATAAATAAAATATTAAATCAGGGGTGAAAGCACAAGAGCAAATAAAGACATTGTTAGAGAAGGGAATGGAGTTACCCTTGATGGAGGAGTTTTATACAATTCAGGGAGAAGGATTTCATTCCGGAAAGCCTGCTTATTTTATTCGTGTAGGAGGTTGTGATGTAGGATGTCATTGGTGTGATGTAAAAGAAAGCTGGGATGCATCTTTGCATCCATTAACGAAGACGGATCTTATTGTGGAGCATGCGCTGCAACATCCTGGAAGGGCTGTTGTTGTGACAGGTGGAGAACCCAGCATGTACAACATGGAGTATATCACTTACCAATTAAAAGCACATGGCATTCAAACCTTTATTGAAACATCCGGTGCTTATTTATTGACCGGAACCTGGGATTGGGTGTGTCTTTCACCAAAGAAGACAGGACCTCCCTTGCCGGAAAATTTTATAAAAGCAGATGAATTAAAAGTAATTGTACACAACAAAAATGATTTTGAATGGGCAGAAAAAAATGCCGCACATGTTCGCCCCGATTGCAAATTGTTTTTACAGCCGGAGTGGAGCAAATCCAAGGAGATGATGCCGCTCATTGTGGATTATGTAATGGCACATCCTCAATGGAACGTTTCTCTGCAAACCCATAAATACATGAATATTCCATAGATTCAATACATCCCAAAATCTTTAATTTATGAAAAAATTAATTCTGTTTAGTTTCCTTTTTATTGTTTCGTATTGTAAAGCGCAATTGCCTCCGGGCGAATACTCGACTACGAATAAAAAAGCCATTTTCATATTCGAGAGTGCCTTAAAAAGCTGGGGAGCACATAAGGATGAAGAAGCCTTTAAGGAAGCTACAGCCGCTATTCAAAAAGCGCCGGAATTTATTGAGCCGCACTTGTTGCTGGCAGAATATTATCAAACACGAAATCAGTACAAAGAAGCGATTGATGAGTATCAAAAGGCAATCAGTATTAATCCGAAATTTAACCTGAATAACTTTTACAACCTGGCCCAATTGGAAATGGCGGTTGGTGACTATAAAAATGCAAAATTAGATTATGAGAGCTTTCTGAAAAAGCCACATCCAAATCCTGATTCCAAAGAAACAGCAGAATTTCAGTTAGCCAATTGTGATTTTGCCATGGAGGCGATGAAAAACCCTGTTCCATTTGATCCGAAGAATTTAGGTGCCTCAATTAACTCAGCTGCAGACGAATATTTTCCAGCTGTAACAGCGGATGATCAAACCTTTTTATTTACCAGGAGCGATCGTTCTCATCCGGAGAAATCACAAGAAGATTTTTACATAAGCAAGAAAATAGATGGGAACTGGACACCATCAACCTTGGTAGCTGGCGTGAATACCCCTGGAAACGAAGGCGCACCGAACTTTTCAGCGGATGGACAACTTTTATTTTTTGTGGCCTGTCAAAGCTCTGCGGATGGAACGTATGGGGGGGGGAGAAAAGGATTCGGTTCCTGTGATATTTTTTATTCACAGAAAGTGGGTAACAAATGGTCGCAAGCGCACAACATGGGCCCCATTGTTAATTCTCCCTCCTGGGAGTCACAACCTTCTTTCTCTGCTGATGGAAAAACGTTGTATTTCGTAAGTCAACGCCCAGGGGGACTGGGTGGTGGTGATATCTGGTACGCGAACTTAAAAGAAGATGGAAGCTGGGGAAGACCGGTAAACATTGGCCCCAACATCAACACGCCTAAAAATGAAGAATCGGTGTTTATACATCCGGATGGTAAAACCCTTTATTTTGGATCCAATGGACGTGTTGGAATGGGTGGGCTTGATTTATACGTGGTTCGTAAAAATGAATCAGGTGAGTGGGGAAAACCGGTTAACCTTGGATATCCCATCAACACCTATGCAGATGAAAACAGCATTTTAATAAATGGTGCCGGCGATCTGGCGTATATAGCATCTGCAAGAGCCGGTGGACAAGGCGGATTGGATATGTATCAATTTGAATTGTATGAAGGAGCAAGACCAGGAAAAATTACATACATGAAAGGAAAAGTATATGATGCCAGAACAAAGGATCCTATAGGAGCGCATTTTGAGTTGATTGATTTGGAGACTTCCAAGAGCACCATTGCATCCGATGCGAACCCTGGTAGTGGAGAGTTTTTAGTGGTATTGCCGGTTGAAAAAAATTATGCATTGAATGTGACCCAACCGGGCTATGCATTCTATTCGGAAAATTTCTCGTTAAAAAATATTACAGATAAATCCAAGCCGTATTTGATGGATGTACCTTTGCAACCGATAGATACCGGTACGGTGATCGAGTTGAAAAACGTATTTTTTGAAACTGCGAAGTTTGATTTAAAACCGGAATCAAAAGTGGAGCTGGATAAGCTGGTCAGCTTTTTAACGCTGAACAAAACCTTGAAAATTGAGTTGGATGGACATACTGATAATGTAGGTGATAAAAAAGCCAATCAGTTGCTTTCTCAAAATCGTGCAAAGGCGGTGTATGATTATTTGATTGCGCATGGCATTGATGTGAAACGACTGACCTATAGAGGATTTGGAGATACCCGTCCGAAATTGAAAAATGATACGGATGAGAACAGGGCAATGAATAGAAGGACGGAGTTTAGGATAACCGGGAAATAAGTTTCCATGGCTGCCATAATTGACCGTAAACAAACAAAAAAAATAGGGCTATTGCGATTCACTTTTGTCGCAATAGCCTTTCTTGTTGTTGGATTAGCGAAGTATAAATTAAATGATTACGCTCTTGTAACTTGTTTGTTTTTTTCTGTTTTATTAATTCCTTCAATTACAGAGTTTACGTTATTCAAAGAAAAAATACTGGTTAGAAGGTATTTCTCTTATGCATCATTAGAAAGACTTATGAGTTGGAACTTTCAAGTATTGAATTAAATTCATTTGATGTGGTAGTTGATGGAAATACAATGGGATCATTGACTGATGGTACGTTTGTATTTAGTCCACAATTGGCAGTGAAATATTATACAATACTATATTATAAGAAAGGGCTTAAGAAGAAAGTAACCGTTCGATTGAACGATGAAGAGTATAGCTGTATTTCATTCTTAGTATTAAAAAGCAAAAAGGTAGAATAATTTAGGACCTTAATCAGCATGCGTTTTCTTCAACAAAATTACGATACCATTCGCAGCTTCCTCTTAAATGGAACTTACGCCTATGCACTTTATGGATGCTATGCAGTAACCGTTGCACCTTTGCTATCAGGTGTTTTGAATAAGGGTGAACATACGAAGTTTATTGGCATATTTGGAATTATCATCTTGATTGCAGAATTCTTTGCCTTGAATTTTAAGCTAAAAATGGTAAGAATCCGTGCTCATGAGAAACAACTCCTCCTTAAACAGCAAACTGGGCAAGCAACACTTCCGAGTATTGGAGGGTTGGTATTATTTGCTTTTTTTTTAAGATTGGTATTCAGACTGGGAATTGTGATGACCATCCTGATGGCTCTTGGATATGAAGGAAGATATGTTCCAAGCGAAGTGATTGTTTTATTTGTACTCTTTTTTGATTTGTTATGGTTTGCTTATATCTATATGAAAAAGGATATTTATACAGACGTTCCTGACACTAAAAGAGAATTTAATGAAGAAGTAAAGGCGGACGAAGATTGGTATAAAGAAAATACAGCAAGCATTTCCGGTATCAATTATTTTCGCCGCGAACTTATTTCTGATTTTATTTTGCAGATATATGGGCTTATACTATTCTGCTCCTTCTGGGAATATATGAATCGGGCTGCCATTGAAAGATTGCATGGTGAAATGAGGGAAAATACTCGTGTTGTAGAGACGCTGGTGAAAATTCAAGGTTTTCATTCTCAAAATTTATATACAGTTGACGCAGGAACAGGAGTAGCCATCATTATGCTTTTATTCGTTACCGCTATGTTGGGATTGATGCCTATACGAATTGCCTATTGGGTGGAGGATTCCATGACTTCTTTTACAAAAAAAGAAAGGTTAAGCATGTGGGTTATATTTGGAATTGCCGCTATTTATACCTGTTCCCCTTTTCTTTTGGAGTACATTTCGATGGTTGGTTTTGGCTTTCAACCCTATTCAGTCCCCGAATATGTTCAGCACTTGGTTACGGTTTCCTTTTTCTTTACATTGCTCTTGCTTCAACTGTTTTGGATTGGAAAGAAGGAGCAATAAATGATTGTCTTTGTTTTAAATGAGGTTTTAAGATTAATTTAGGTAGGCTCTCAAATTCTCCAATTTGTATTTGGGGCTTCTCCGTAAAAAATCATTAAAAAAAGCTGCATGGGCTGAACCAGAAATAATTAGTACACGATCTGTACTGTCCATCTTTATTTTGTTTAGATTCGCATACATTCTCAGATTTCTTTTATAAAATTTAGCGGCTTCATCGGCACCCTCAAAAGAATCTGCTGAATTAGCATAGGTTAGCATGTCCGCATTGTAATTAATCATAAAGTTGTAATATTCCTGTGTGTTTCGCTCAAGTAAAGTTTCTTTTAAGGTGGGCTTTAATTTAAAATTGCTATCCTGTTTTTTCATCTGCTTTTCAATCATGAAGTAATCAAAACTATTTGTTTGACGTGCTAATTCAGCTAAGTTATAATTATAGCTTAACTGGTGATCAATACCATATATTTTTTTCACATTTGAAAGACGTCCTATTTCGAATCCCAATAGTTGGATCTCATTGCCAGAAAAAATGGTTTTTATAGATGGATTTGCCACATAACGCTTGAATTCTTCATTTAATTTATTGTTGATTTCCGGAGACGATTCCACACAGATAATAGTAGGCTTAAATTTCGCTAACTGTATGCAAACATCTTTCATCTCATTGGCATTTTTTTTAGAAGATTCATCAAAATCAGTTTTGTTAGCATCGGTTGTAGTACTCATGTGAAAAACACCTAAATTTAAGATACTTATTTTGCTGTTAATATCATTCTTTTCAAGATCAAAATAGTGCTCAGTTTTGAATGAAATTGCAGCCAGAGCCAGGGAGATGAAGATCAATTGTTTTTTCATGTTAATTGAATTGATTGCAAATGTATAATTGTTTATCTATTCGCATATAGTTTATTTTACATTTTGTACCTTCGCTTAGCAATTATAATCTGTGATTGCCAATTAAGGACACTCTCCAATGCGCGACCCGCTGACTGAATACATTCTTGAAAACACGACGCTCCCGGAAATTACTTACACGGAGCTGCTCAATCATAGCTCTGAATTAATTGATACCGGTAAACGCAATTTTTTTGATATACAACCGCAGGTGTTGGAAGTTAATTTCGGTGTGTTTTCCAATCCTTCTTCTTCCTTTGATTTTCCGATGGTTTCCGTATCACAGGTAAATAATTCGGTGATGCTTTCCTGTTCTTGTAAAACACCAAAGAAGAAGTTGTGTGAACATCAAACACAAGTGTTATATAATATCATTGATAAATCCTATTTCACCATTTTTTTTGATGACCGGTTACGAAATCAGAAAATAAAAGAAGTAGCCAGAGATTACGGTTTGGAAAGAGAAGATAACCTGGATGATTATTTTGAAGTACAATACATCAACAAATCGATCAGTATCAAACCCAAAGTAAAAGGCTTGATTCCCTTTAATCAGAGCAATGTTGTTTCGTTAAAAGAATGTTTGCTACCGCTTTCAAAGAAAACGGAAGTAAGCGAGCAAAAAGAAAAAACGATTGTGGTGTTAAAAAAACACAAACACTACGAACAATTGAATATTGAATTGTATGAAGGAAATGCAACCAAAGAAGGAAAGATTAAAAACCCCTTAACAGAAGCTGATCCGTTAAAACTTATCTGGAAAGCGGATCAGTTGGATCATGCGAAGTTTTACACGGCGGTGAGTAGCTTTCAGCATAAATTTGATGCTGCTCAACCGGAAGCGGATATTCAATCGCTGAAGATGATTTTGAAAAATCCGCTGAAACTGGAAGCCTATATTCACGATAAGAAACTGTCAGAATCGGTTAATGCATCGTCTATTGTACCTATTGAATTAAAGCTGCTCAAAGCCGACATTCGGCTTTCGGTTTTTAAGAAGAATCCGTTTTATGAAATATCCGGAGAGTTGTTTATCCACGAAAAGGCGTATTCGTTTAAGTCGCTTTCCATCAAGCACCGTTATTTTGTGCAAATTGGAGATACCTGGTACTTGATTCCGAATATTAACCTGTTGCGTGTCATTGATTATTTCAAAACAAATAACGAGAAGGTATTGATTCATGCTTCCAAATTTGAGGAATTCAAGACGTCCATTCTTGATCAGTTGGAAAATAGTGTAACCATCAATTATGCTTATATCAAATCTGCTACGAAGAAACAAATGGCGGAATTGGGTATAGAGAAAGATAAGGAAAAAATTATTTATTTATCGCAGCAGGAAAATTATGTTTCCATCGTACCTGTAATAAAATATGGGAATGTAGAGGTTCCTGTTTTTTCAAAAAAGCAATTGTACGATACCGATCAAAACGGAAATGTATTTAAAGTAGAACGCGATCATGAATTGGAAGAGCAGTTTATTTCCATTCTTATGCGACAACATCCATACTTTGTTGAGCAGTTATATGAAGGCGAATATTTTTACCTGCATATTGATAAGTTCATGGATGAGAATTGGTTCCTGGATGTATTTGAAGAATGGAAAAATCAGCACATTCTTGTTTTAGGATTTAATGATATCAAGAAGAATAAATTAAACAGCAATAAAGCGAGTGTATCGGTGAGCGTAAGCACTGGGATTGACTGGTTTAATGCAACGCTTAAAGTGAAATTTGGAAAGCAAGCGGCCACATTGAAACAGGTACACAAGGCGATTAAAGACAAGAGCAAGTATATCCATTTGGATGATGGTACTTTGGGCATTTTGCCCAGTGAATGGATCAATAAGTTTGCACGCTATTTCAGAGCAGGCGAATTGATTGATGAAATGATTCGCATTCCCAAAAGCAATTTTGTGGAGATGAGTGAACTGTTTGAGAAAGAAGTGTTGAGTAAAGAAGTGGAGCGTGAGCTGGCGATGTATGAATCAAAATTGAAAAACATTGAACATATACCGGAGGTAACTATTCCTAAAGAGCTGCATGCTGAGTTAAGGGATTATCAGAAGCAAGGATTAAACTGGTTGAACCTCTTGGATGATTTTAATTTTGGAGCCTGCCTGGCCGATGATATGGGGCTTGGTAAAACCATTCAAATCATTGCGTTTATACTTTCGCAACGGCATAAATCCACCTACGCTAAAGCTACGGCGGACACGGTGAGAACCAACCTCATCGTAGTTCCTACTTCCTTATTATTTAACTGGCAGCAGGAAGTAAGCAGGTTCGCACCTTCCATAAAACTTTTTACTCATTATGGTGCCAACCGTTTAATGGATATCAAACAATTTGATACGTATGAAATCATTTTAACCACTTATGGAATGTTGGTGTCCGATATTCATTTTCTGAAAGACTTTAAATTTAATTATATATTCCTGGATGAATCCCAGGCCATCAAAAATCCTTTGTCGCAACGCTATAAAGCAGCGCGAGCCTTACAAGCCAGAAACAGGGTGGTTTTAACAGGTACACCTATCGAGAACAATACCTTTGATATATACGGACAGCTTTCTTTTGCTTGTCCGGGTTTGTTGGGGAACAAGCAGTATTTTAAGGATACTTACGCGTTGCCCATAGACCAGTTCCAGGATTATAGGAGGGCAGAAGAGCTCCAGAAAAAAATAAAGCCATTCATTTTACGAAGAACAAAAAAAGAAGTAGCCACAGAATTACCAGAGAAAACGGAAATGGTGATTTACTGTGAAATGGGAGAGGAGCAGCGAAAAATATACGAGACCTGTGAAAAGGAACTGCGTGACTTTATTGCGGCAAGTAATCAGGATGAAATTACGACCAACAGCATGCACGTGCTGACGGGACTTACCAAGCTTCGGCAAATTTGCAATGCGCCCGCTTTATTAAAAGACGAAGGTCATACAGATGTGTCGGCAAAAATGGAGGTATTGCTGGAGCAAATTGAAAACAAATCGACTCAACATAAAATTTTGGTTTTCTCCCAGTTTGTAACCATGTTGGACTTGATCAAAGTGGAATTGGAGAAAAAAGCGGTTCCATTTGAATATTTAACCGGACAAACGAAAAACAGGTCGTCCAAAGTGACTTCCTTCCAAAAAGATGAATCTATACGTGTGTTTTTGATCAGTTTAAAAGCGGGAGGAACCGGTTTAAATTTAACAGAAGCCGACTATGTGTATTTAGTTGATCCGTGGTGGAACCCGGCGGTGGAAAACCAAGCCATTGATAGAAGCTACCGTATCGGACAGGATAAGCATGTAATTGCCGTGCGACTAATTTGCCCGGATACCATTGAGGAAAAGATCATGAAGCTACAGGAATCAAAAAGTAAATTAGCCAATGATCTGATTAAAACGGATGAAAGTGTGTTGAAATCCTTGTCGAAAAAGGAATTGCTGAATATGCTGTCGTAGATTTTTTTCTTTTTTTCTTTTCTTTTTGTCTTGAAACAAAAAGAAGCAAAAAATTCAAGAAAGCATGATCGGTCCACACACCGGCGGGCGCTGCTCCGTATGCTTTCAACCTCACGCGCCGATCGTCGGTCATTTAACCCCACATAAGGATGCATAATAACTTAACCCAAAATAATAAGAAATAATTCTGACTGTTTAATCGGATGATGACGTTTTAATTTAGCACTGAACGCGGAAGGCGCCTGGCAACGTGGGCTTGTGGGATTGCCTTCCTCGCAGGGATACATTCAAAGCTTTTTGAATTTTTGTTTCTTTTTCAAGAAAAAAGAAAAGAGAAAGAAACAACATTTTTCACCCGACATCGTTTAATCCCAACAAATTAACCGTGCGCACTTGTTTTACATCCCCTTTTTGCGACGAACTACTTAAAAAGGAGATGACAGATGAGCAAAATTCACATTCCAAATCCATGTAATGAAAACTGGGCAGCATGAAAATTGGCATTGATTCACGCTTTTGTGAGCATTGCCAGAAAGATGTAATTGATTTTACCGAGAAGAGCAGGGAAGAAATTTTAAAAATTATCTTAACGAACCGTGATCGAAGACTATGCGGGCGTTTCCGAAAATCCCAATTGGATTATACACCTGATGAACTATTGATAACAGTTCAAGCCTTATCTAAGAATCCGAAGAACACTAACCTGGCTTTTTATTTATTAACGATGGGAACATTATTATTGTCTAGCTGCAGTAATGATGAGCCAAAGGAATCAACGTCATCAACAGAAATTGTAGATGCTACGCAAAAAATGAAAGGTGATTCCATGCATAAACTATTTAGTAAACAGGAAATGGATACAGTTGAATGTGATGGAAAACATAAACCAGTAAAGCATAAGCCAGATGAAGTGTACGTAGAAGAAGTTGAACGCATTGTTTCAGGAGAACTCATAGCACCTGAACTGGAAATCACACCTCCAGACGTTGACAATAATGAACCTTATAAATTTGCTGATGTTATGCCTGAGTTTATAGGCGGTATTGATAGTTTGCGCAGCTACATTACTAAAAATTTGAAATTTCCGGCGAGGGAGCTAGAGCAAAATATAACGGCAACAGTTTATGTAAGATTCGTAGTGGATAAAACAGGAAAAGTAATTAACCTTCAAATACTGAGGGCTGCTGCGGGAACTAATAATTTCGACGAGGAGGTAATCAAATTGATGAATAATATGCCGTTATGGAAACCTGGCAGCCATAAGGGTGAAAATGTTGATGTAGAGTTTAATTTGCCAATAAAATTTAAATTGAAATAATCCCGTGCTTAAACAACTTGTTTGCTGAATCTCATGAAAAGCATTTTTCCCAAAATTACACTGATCACAAGCCTGTTTCTTTTATCATGTGCCAATCCATCAGCTTCACCAGCACCAGCATCGAGATTGCTATCTAAACCTGCGAACTTATCAGATGCAGCACTTTCAGTCATAGATGAAGACATCACTTATGATCCCACTTATTTTGTAATTCCTTACCCAAATGGTGATGTTCCTTCGGATAAAGGTGTTTGCACGGATGTTGTCATTCGTTCGTATCGAAAATTGGGTATTGATTTACAAAAAGATGTGCATGAAGACATGGCTGCGCATTTTAATCTGTATCCAACGAAGTGGGGTTTAAAAGAACCCGACACCAATATAGATCATCGTCGCGTACCCAACCTAATGGTATTTTTTGAAAGGAAAGGGAAAACACTCTTGAATTCAATAAACGCCGAAGATTACAAACCCGGAGACATTGTATGTTGGAATTTATACGGACAAGTGACACATATTGGCGTTGTGGTAAACAAAAAATCTCCCGATAACAAACGATTTATGATTGTCCACAATATTGGTACAGGGCAGATTTTAGCGGATTGTTTGTTTCAGTATAGGATTATTGGACATTATTCGTATGTGAAATCATAAATATTCTTCTAACACACCCAATCCTTGTCTCAATATTTCATAGTCATCCGTTGTGCAGTCGACAATCGTTGAAGGTTCATTGTTTCCATAACCTCCGGCAATAACTAGATCTACTTTATCCTTGTATTTTTCGTAAATCAAATCCGGATCGGTGGTGTACTCAATCAATTCATCTTCATCATGAATGGAGCTGCTCATGATGGGATTGCCTAATTTCTTTACGATTTCAAGGCATATGGCATTGTTGGGAATCCGAATACCGACTGTTTTCTTTTTGCTTTTAAATAATTTAGGAACACTGTTGTTTCCTTCCAGGATAAATGTGAAGGGACCCGGGAGTGCTTTCTTCATGAGCTTGTAGGTACTGGTACTGATGGGGCGGGTGAAATCGGAGAGGTGACTTAAATCATGACAAATAAAAGAAAAGTTTGCTTTTTCAGAGTCAATGCCCTTTATTTTACAAACCCGCTCAACTGCCCTCTGTTTGTTGATGTCGCAGCCCATTCCGTAAACAGTGTCTGTTGGATAAATGATAACACCACCATCACGAAGGCAGTTTACTACCTTCGCAATTTCGGTGTCATTCGGTTTATTTGGATTTATTCGGATCAGCATATCAGTTTAGTGTTGCTCCAAACCGTATGCGGTGAGGAGGTTTATTTCTTAGCGTCTTTCAAGAATTGTTCCAGCCCGCTGTCTGTCAACGGATGTTTCAATAAAGCAGTGATAGCGCTTAACGGACACGTAACTACATCTGCACCGATGGTTGCGCATTCAATAATGTGCATTGGGTGGCGGATAGATGCAGCAAGGATTTCCGTAGTATAGGCGTAGTTATCAAAAATGACGCGGATGTCTTCAATTAAACGCATTCCGTCAGTAGAAATATCATCTAATCGTCCAACAAATGGCGAAACATAGGAAGCGCCTGCTTTTGCAGCTAATAGTGCTTGTCCGGGCGAAAAGATAAGTGTGCAATTTGTACGGATACCTTTAGAAGTAAAGTGTTTAATAGCTTTGATACCATCTTTAATCATCGGAACTTTTACAACAATTTGAGGATGTAAAGCTGCAAGTTCAAGTCCTTCCCTTACAATTCCTTCATAATCGGTAGAAATAACCTCTGCACTTACATCTCCGGAAACAATTTTACAAATATCAACATAGTGTTTTTTAATATTTGCTTCTCCTTTAATGCCTTCTTTTGCCATTAGTGAAGGGTTTGTGGTAACACCATCTAAGATACCTAGATCCTGTGCTTCTTTGATTTGATCAAGGTTTGCTGTATCGATAAAAAATTTCATGAGATGAATTTAAGTTTTTGAAAAAGAAAGGGGTAAGCTACTTACAGCGCACCGCTCAACCTGTTACCTTTGCTTGCTTCCGCACCTGGAGGGTTAGAGGGAGCTGGTCGTATAAGACTTACCCCGCGCAAAAGTAGAATTTTTAGTTGATATTGCAAAAAAAAGTTAGATATGAGATATAAGATATGAGATTTGAGATATAAGACGTTAGAATTGAGCACTATTTAATAGCGAATGCCTCATCTCAAATCCCATATCTTATGTCTCATATCTCCAACTTCACATTCCAAACTCACTCTCCACACTCCCTTTTGCCGTTTAAAGGCAAAAGATGACCGATCGTTAAATAAGAAATTTTTTACCCAAATTATTAGGTATAGAACCAAACAGCTTTTATACATTTGCGGCTCAGAAAAAAAGGATGAAATTTTTAGTGTTAAGAGTTCTCACCATTGTTGGTTTCCTAGTCTCAACAAGTGTTTATGCTCAATCAACCTCCAATCCCCTAGCGGATAAAGTACTTGCCACCTGTCAAAAAGTTACGGATGAAAACCGGGTCGCTGGTAATTTTCCTACGGATAGCTCCGCATCGTTGCCTATAGGCATTGCCAAGAACATTGCCGGAACCAGCTATATAATTGCGGTGGATGAGGCCCATTTTTATGCGGATAAGGCCACCTGCAATGCCTACATGGCTATTGACTTGCCGGGCACCATGGATAAAATTGCGTTTGCAGCATTAAATATCGGTGTGAACCCGAAGGGTGTCATGTCTACGAATAATTCCAGGCTGGTACTGGTTTCGGAACATCATATAAAAATCAATTCGCATGTGACACTTGTATTAAAAGCGGATGGAAGCAATTATGTGGATTGGGATTGCAATGGCTTTAAAAGTGTT
The DNA here is from genome assembly GCA_035696085.1 of Bacteroidia bacterium. Lineage (GTDB taxonomy): Bacteria > Bacteroidota > Bacteroidia > 2-12-FULL-35-15 > 2-12-FULL-35-15 > 2-12-FULL-35-15. Next base: position 13,432 of record DASRRA010000529.1, read on the forward strand.
AATTTAAAAGGTGTTTTCGAGTTTGAAGATACGTTTCTGATACCGGATTCAAGCAGTTCGCCCGGGACAACAAAAGTGACAGCCAGCTTCGAACTGCATACGGATGACATTCATAATTTTGTGGTACAGGTTAATATGTCTCCTTTTACATTGAAGGGTCTCAAAGATGTTTCCTTTACCGTTACAGATGCAACGGTTGATTTAAGCGAAATTTCAAATGCCCCCAACATGACCTTCCCAAGCGGATATGAGCAAAATGGGAGCGATGTAAATCAATGGACCGGCTTTTATATCCGTAATTTCACTGTCAAGTTGCCAAAGGCATTATCCAAAAAGAATCAAGGACGCACAGCGTTTTACGCAAACAATTTAGTGATTGATAACTCCGGTGTATCCGGTGTTTTGGGTGCATCTAATATTCTTACCTATGAGCAATCTGATTTGGGGGGATGGCAATTTTCAATAGAGGACATTAATATACACCTGGCGCAAAACCATTTAAATGGTGGAGAAATGAAGGGTGGAATAAAAGTTCCAATGATTGAAGATAATGCCATCTTGTACAAGGCTATATTTGAAGAGAACACTGCCTCAAAAGAGCTGGATTATAAGTTTACGATCAATATGCAAAAAGATTTAAGTGCAAAAGTTTTTTCTGCATCCATTGATTTGTACCCCACTTCAAAAATTACGTTATCCAAAACCAATGGTAAGTTTTTGCCAACGGCTGATTTAACGGGGCAGATTAAGTTCAATGCAAATGCAGCAAGTACCGGTAAACTTGATTTTCAAAACATCGTCATTACGTCCACAGCTCCTTATATAACAGCTGGAACATTAGGGTTTACATCGGCAGGAGCGGGTGAAAATAAAATTGGTAAGTTTCCTATCACCATCAATAAAATTACGTTAACACTCAGTCCAACGGCACCAAGTGTTTACTTCCAGGTGGGCATTAATTTTATGAAAGCAGAAGATCAGGGATTTGCTGCTGATGCCGGATTCAGAGTAATGACACTCATTGATGGAAACAAAAAATGGAAATTTGATCGCGTACGGGTTGAAGATATTTCATTGGATATAAGAACACAAGCCTTTACCCTCAAAGGATATGTTAAGTTCAGAGAGAATGATCCGGTGTATGGAAATGGCTTTGCCGGGGGTATCAACTTAACCATGACGGCTGTTAGTTTAGCGGTAGACATCAATACAATTTTTGGTGCGAAAGACGACTTTAAATATTTCTATGTAGATGGAACTGTGGCATTGCCTGTACCTATTGTTATTGGAACGGGTG
>DASRRA010000530.1:0-22541 GCA_035696085.1 Bacteroidia bacterium
AATTCCCGCGTTTTTTTTCAAGCAGCTATTGTTTATAATAAAAAATTATTACCTTTGCCCTCCCGTAAAAAGTGGGAGTTTATTTAATTTTCAGTAAAAACAGATAAAATCTAATACAAAACAAATGCCTACTATATCGCAATTAGTACGTAAAGGAAGGTTAAAAGCAGCAAATAAGAGTAAATCTGCAGCGCTTGATTCTTGTCCTCAAAAACGTGGAGTTTGTACACGTGTGTACACAACAACTCCTAAAAAACCAAACTCAGCAATGAGAAAAGTTGCCCGTGTTCGCTTAACCAACAAAAAAGAGGTGAATGCTTATATCCCGGGAGAAGGACATAATTTACAAGAACACAGTATCGTATTAATCCGTGGTGGAAGGGTAAAAGATTTACCAGGGGTACGTTACCACATCGTTCGTGGGGCATTAGATACCTCAGGAGTGGATGGACGTAACCAAAGACGTTCAAAATACGGAACGAAAAAACCAAAAGCAGGAGCAAAAGCAGCACCAGCTAAGAAAAAATAGGCCTTCGCTGAAGCTTCGGCCTACGCAGTAAGCCGAGAAAGTTTCAGATAGGTCATTTGCGAAGTATGGAAGACTCCTTACTTAGTAAGCCCTAGGAATTGCGAGCAAGGGCAGTATTCACCAGAAAGGTGGAGAAGATATAAAGCAAGAAAACAAAAGATTTGTAACGTATAATACAATGAGAAAGACCAAAGCAAAAAAGAGAATTCTTTTACCGGATCCAAAATTTAACGATATCCTCGTTACCCGTTTTGTAAACAATTTAATGTATGATGGTAAAAAAAGCACTGCATATGATGTGTTTTATGATGCAATCGAGATCGTTCAAAAAAGAACAGAACAAGATGGTGTTGAAACCTTCAAAAAAGCGTTAGCTAATATCACTCCTTCTGTAGAGGTTCGTAGCCGCCGTGTTGGTGGTGCTACTTTTCAGATTCCTTCGGAAATCCGTCCGGAAAGAAAACTTTCCATGGGTATTAAATGGATGATTTTATATGCACGTAAACGTAATGAAAAATCAATGGCTCAGAAATTAGCCGGAGAAATCGTTGCTGCTTCGAAAGAAGAAGGTGCTGCCTTTAAAAAGAAGGAAGATGTGCATAAAATGGCAGAAGCAAATAAAGCTTTCTCACATTTCAGATTCTAAATCATTTAAATTATCAATTGTGACTATATGCATAATTGATAATTTTTTTTTGATATCATACAACGCGTTAAATAAAAAGATAAAATGTCAGATTTAAAATATACAAGAAATATTGGAATTGCAGCTCACATTGATGCGGGTAAAACCACAACAACTGAGCGTATCCTTTATTATACAGGGGTAAATCACAAAATTGGTGAGGTGCATGATGGTGCTGCAACTATGGACTGGATGGTTCAAGAGCAAGAGCGTGGTATTACCATCACATCTGCTGCAACTACCTGTTTCTGGAAATACAGAGGAAATCAATATAAAGTAAACATTATTGATACACCTGGTCACGTTGACTTTACAGTAGAGGTGAACCGTTCATTACGTATCCTTGATGGGTTAGTGTTTTTGTTTTCTGCAGTTGATGGTGTAGAGCCTCAATCAGAAACAAACTGGCGTTTAGCAAATAACTACAATGTAACCCGTATCGGTTTCGTAAATAAAATGGACCGTTCTGGTGCTGACTTTTTAAATGTTGTAAAACAAGTAAAAGAAGTATTAGGTGGTAACCCAACACCATTGCAATTACCAATCGGTGCTGAAGATACATTCCGTGGAGTGGTTGACTTGATCAACTTCCGTGGTATTGAGTGGAATGAAGCAGATCAGGGAATGACATTTAAAGAAGTGCCTATTCCTGATGATATTTTAGAAGAAGCAAAAGAGTGGAGAGGAAAATTATTGGAATCAATCGCTGAGTTTGATGACAAATTAATGGAGAAATTTTTTGAAGATCCAAACTCCATCACAGAAGCAGAGATTTTAGCAGCATTACGTCAAGCATGTCTTGCAAATAAAATTGTACCGATGGTTTGCGGTTCATCTTTCAAAAACAAAGGTGTACAAACCATGTTGGATTTGGTTATGGAATTAATGCCAAGCCCACTGGATAAAGAAAACATCAAAGGAACTCACCCTGATACTGGCGAAGAAATTACCCGTAAGCCAGATGCAAAAGAACCATTCACTGCATTAGCATTTAAAATCGCAACCGATCCATTCGTAGGTCGTCTTTGTTTTTTCCGCGCTTATGCTGGTCGTTTGGACGCAGGTTCGTATGTATTGAATACACGCAGTGGAAATAAAGAGCGTATTTCTCGTATCTTCCAAATGCATGCTAACAAACAAAATGCAATTGACTTCATTGAAGCCGGAGATATCGGAGCTGCAGTAGGATTTAAAGATATTAAAACAGGTGATACATTATGTGATGAAAAACATCCGATTGTATTAGAGGCAATGAACTTCCCTGAGCCGGTTATCGGTGTGGCAATTGAGCCAAAAACACAGGCTGACTTGGATAAATTAGGTGTTTCCTTAGCGAAATTAGCTGAAGAGGATCCTACTTTCCGTGTAAAAACGGATGAAGATAGCGGACAAACCGTTATCAGTGGTATGGGTGAGTTGCACTTAGAGATCATCCTGGATCGTTTGAAACGTGAGTTTAAAGTAGAGTGTAACCAAGGTCCACCTCAGGTTTCTTACAAAGAGACAATCAATGCAGAAGTACAACATCGCGAGGTTTACAAAAAACAAACCGGTGGTCGTGGTAAGTTTGCCGATATTCAAGTAATCATTTCTCCTGTTGATGCTGATTTTGATGTAACAACAAAATCGGGTGGATTACAGTTTATCAATGAAATTTCCGGTGGTAACATTCCACGTGAGTTTATCCCGGCTGTCGAGAAAGGATTCAAAGCTGCCATGGTAAATGGTGTATTAGCTGGTTATCCTGTAGATACCTTAAAAGTGAGATTAATTGATGGTTCTTATCACAACGTTGACTCCGATGCCTTATCATTTGAGATTTGTGCACGTACAGCGTTCCGTGAAGCATTGCCAAAAGCAAAACCAGTGCTTTTAGAGCCAATCATGAAAGTAGAAGTATTGACTCCTGAGCAAAACATGGGTGATGTTGTAGGAGATTTGAATAAACGCAGAGGACAAATTGAAGGAATGGATTCCAGAGCTGGTTCTCAGGTTATCAAAGCAAAAGTACCATTGTCAGAGATGTTTGGTTATGTAACAACATTACGTACCATCACTTCCGGACGTGCTACATCTACTATGGAATTTTCACATTATGCAGAGGCACCAAAAAGCACTTCTGATGAAGTAATTGCTAAAGCAAAAGGTAAAGCAGAAAAAGTATAATCTAAAATCGTTCTTTATAATAAACGTTATGAGCCAAAAAATCAGAATCAAATTAAAATCTTACGACTTCAACCTAGTTGATAAATCGGCTGAGAAAATTGTTAAAACAGTGAAAATGACAGGAGCTGTCGTAAGCGGTCCGATTCCATTGCCGACTCACAAAAAAATCTACACGGTATTACGTTCACCACACGTAAACAAAAAAGCGCGTGAACAATTTCAATTGTGCTCTTACAAACGTTTGTTGGATATTTATAACTCAACTTCAAAAACGGTTGATGCACTAATGAAATTGGAATTACCAAGCGGTGTAGAAGTTGAAATTAAAGCGAGCTAAGAAAAAAGTAACAATAAATAAATAATAAACAATGTCTGGAATAATAGGTAAAAAAATTGGAATGACCAGTATCTTCAGTGCCAATGGTAAATACATACCATGCACAGTTATTGAAGCTGGTCCTTGCGTGGTAACGCAAGTAAAAACCTTGGAGAAAGACGGATATGCTTCAGTGCAACTTGGTTTTGAAGAGAAGAAAGAAAAACATACTTCTTCTGCAATGCAAGGTCACTTCAAAAAAGCAAGCACAACTCCTAAACGCAAAATTGTTGAATTCAAACATTTTGAAACAGAGAAAAATCTGGGTGAAGTAGTAAACGTAGAATTGTTTGCAGAAGGTGACTTCGTAGACGTAGTAGGTACTTCAAAAGGAAAAGGTTTCCAAGGTGTTGTAAAACGTCACGGATTTGGTGGGGTTGGAGGATCAACACATGGTCAACACGATCGTCAACGTGCACCAGGATCTTTGGGAGCATCATCTTGGCCTTCACGTGTATTCAAAGGAATGAGAATGGCAGGAAGAACAGGTGGAGACCGTGTTAAAGTTCAAAACTTGGAAGTAGTAAAAGTGATCGCTGAGAAAAACCTTTTGATTGTAAAAGGTTCAATAGCAGGAGCAAAAGGTTCATACGTTACAATCGAGAAATAAAATGGAAGTATCAGTAGTAAATATAAGCGGTAAAGCTACTTCAAAGAAAGTAAGCTTAAATGATGCAATCTTTGGCATCGACCCAAACGACCACGCCATTTATTTGGATGTTAAACAACATTTAGCAAATAAACGTCAAGGTACTCACAAATCTAAAGAAAGAGCTGAAGTATCTGGTTCAACGAAAAAACTAAAGAAACAAAAAGGTACCGGTGGTGCACGTGCTGGTAGCATTAAATCTCCAACCATTGTTGGTGGAGGGAGAGCATTCGGTCCTCGTCCAAGAGACTACTCGTTCAAATTGAACAAAAAATTGAAACGTTTAGCACGTATGTCTGCTTTAACTTATAAAGCAAAAGAAAGCAACATTACTATTTTGGAAGACTTCTCTTTTGATGCTCCCAAAACAAAAAAATATGTTGATTTAATTAATAATTTAAAGCTTAACGATAAAAAAACCTTATTGGTGTTGGGTGAATCAAATAAAAACATATATTTGTCCTCCCGAAATTTGACCAATACAAAAGTCGTAACTGCTTCGGATTTAAATACTTACGACATTTTGAACGCTAATAATCTGTTGTTTTTAGAAAGTTCGGTAAAAGAAATTGAAAATTTATTAAGTAATTAATAAGATGAGCATAATAATAAAACCGGTTATAACCGAAAAAATGACAGCCCAAGGCGAGAAAAGTGGTCGCTACGGATTTGTAGTTGCACAAACTGCAAACAAAGTAGAGATTAAGGATGCGGTACAAAAGCTTTACGGTGTTACTGTAGCTTCTGTAAACACGCAAAATTATCTTGGTAAAGTGAAATCCCGCAATACCACGAAAGGCTTAGCAATTGGTCGTGTTAATAAGCATAAAAAAGCGATTGTTACCTTGAAACAAGGGGAAACAATTGATTTTTACGCAGGAATTTAATAAGAGAGTAGCAGCGTAATAGCTGCGAAACAAAAGGACAGGCAACTGTCAATAAATTAATAACAGAAATGGCATTAAAAAAATTTAGACCCTTAACACCTGGACAGCGTTCAAAAATCGTTAGCGATAACGCTGATATTACGGCAGGCAAACCTGAAAAAAGTTTGTTAGTACCCGTAAAAAAATCCGGTGGACGCGACAATACAGGTAAAATGACTATGCGTTACATCGGTGGAGGTCACAAGCAACAATACCGTATTATCGATTTCAAAAGAGATAAAGCTGGTATTCCTGCTGTAGTAAAAACCATCGAGTACGATCCAAATCGTACAGCTCGTATTGCACTAGTTGCTTACGCAGACGGTGAAAAACGCTACATTGTTGCTCCAAACGGTTTGGAAGTAGGAAAGAAAATCGTATCTGGTAAAGATGCAGCTCCTGAAGTAGGAAATGCATTGTATTTAGCAGATATTCCATTAGGTACTGTAATTCATAACATTGAATTGCGTCCCGGACAAGGTGGAATCATGGCGCGTAGCGCTGGATCCTACGCACAACTAAGTGCACGTGATGGAAAATATGCAGTTATTAAAATGCCTAGTGGTGAAACACGTATGATCTTGACAACTTGTATGGCAACTATCGGTTCCGTATCAAATGCAGATCATAACTTGGAAAGAAGCGGTAAAGCAGGAAGAACACGTTGGCAAGGTCGCAGACCAAGAACACGTCCAGTAGCGATGAACCCGGTTGATCATCCAATGGGTGGAGGTGAAGGTAGAGCATCAGGTGGACACCCACGTTCACGTAAAGGCTTACCGGCTAAAGGATACAAAACACGTTATCCGAAAAAAGCTTCGAATAAATATATCTTAGAAAGAAGAAAAAAATAAATTGAGACAGTGGTAGACTGCGCCCGCCGTAGCTTTAGCGAAGGAGGTAAAAAATAATAAGTAAACTGGTTTAATGGCCTATCGAAAGATAAGTTCACAACTATAAAACACAAGAAATGGCACGTTCATTAAAAAAAGGTCCTTTTATCGACTGGAAATTGGAGAAAAAATTAAATGATCTTCAAGCATCAGGTAAAAAAACAGTTATCAAAACCTGGTCAAGAAGCTCAATGGTATCTCCTGATTTTGTTGGCTTAACAGTAGCAGTTCACAACGGAAATAAATTCATCCCTGTGTACATTACAGAAAACATGGTAGGTCATAAATTTGGTGAATTTGCACCAACCAGAACATTCAGAGGTCACTCTGGAAACAAGGATAAAGCAACAAAATAACGAACAGTTCAAGATTATAATATAACAGAAAAATGGGTGTTAGAAAAAAAAACGCAGCGGACGCACGCAAAGAGGCAAACAAAAGCAAATATTTTGCTGTTTTGAGAAATTGCCCTACATCTCCCCGTAAAATGAGATTGCTAGCTGACCTTATCAGAGGTAAAGAAGTATATACGGCTTTGAATATTTTAAAATTCAATCCGAAAGAAGCTTCCGGAAGATTAGAAAAATTATTGGCATCAGCCATTTCTAACTTTGAAGCAAAAACTGGTCAACGTCCTGAAGACAGCAACCTGGTTGTGAAAGAAATTTTCGTAGACAGCGCTCTTCAAATGAAACGCCTAAGAACAGCTCCACAAGGCCGTGCAAACAGAATCAGAAAACGTTCTAATCACGTGACGATAGTGGTGGACAGCAAAGTAGTTGCTGTTGAAAACAAACAAGAAAAAGAATCTAAATAATAATAATTTTCAATGGGACAAAAAGCAAATCCAATAGGCTTACGTTTAGGCATCATTAAAGGATGGGATTCAAACTGGTATGGTGGAAAAAATTTTTCTGACAAATTGGTAGAAGACAATAAAATTAGAAACTACTTAAAAGCGCGTTTAGCGAAAGCAAGCATTTCTAAAATTGTAATCGAACGCACAGTTAAAATTATCACTGTTACCATCAATACATCCCGCCCAGGAATTATTATCGGGAAAGGTGGACAAGAGGTAGATAAGATTAAAGAAGAGTTAAAGAAAATTACAAAGAAAGAAATTCAAATCAACATATTTGAAATTAAACGTCCTGAGTTAGACGCCCGCTTAGTTGCAGATAGCATCGCTCGTCAAATCGAAGGTCGTATTTCCTTCCGTAGAGCTGTGAAAATGGCTGTTGCATCTACCATGAGAATGGGAGCTGAAGGAATTAAAGTAAAATGCTCTGGTCGTTTGGCAGGTGCTGAGATGGCACGTGTAGAAGGATACAAAGAAGGACGTACACCATTGCACACATTGCGTGCTGATATTGATTATGCATTAGGAGAAGCACATACAACATACGGACGTATTGGTGTGAAAGTATGGATCTGCAAAGGAGAAATCTACGGAAAACGTGATTTATCACCAAATGTAGGAAGCGCAACAGCAGGTGGAGCAAAAGACGGTGGAGCACCAAATAATAAAAAAGGTGGAACACCAGGTGGAGCACCGAAATTTGGTAATAAAGGTCCAAGAAAAGACGGTGGTAAACCAAGAGAGCCACGCAAATAATTAGAAAAGTTAAAAAGATATAAGGTTTAATTGATATAATATACAAACACAATGTTACAGCCTAAAAGAACCAAGTTTAGAAAAATGCACAAAATGAAAATGAAGGGTAACGCGAAACGCGGAGACCAACTTTCATTCGGTTCATTCGGACTAAAGGCAACTGAAGGGTGCTGGGTTACAGCACGTCAAATCGAAGCAGCACGTGTTGCAGTAACTCGTTTCATGAAACGTGAAGGGCAAATCTGGATTCGTGTATTTCCTGATAAACCAATTACCAAAAAACCTGCAGAGGTTCGTATGGGTAAAGGTAAAGGTTCTCCAGAGTATTGGGTAGCCGTAGTAAAACCAGGACGCGTTATTTTTGAAGCAGAAGGTGTACCGATGGATGTAGCGAAAGAAGCATTACGCTTGGCAGCTCAAAAATTACCAGTAACTACGAAGTTTGTTGTAAGAAGAGATTATTCAGCTGAAACAGCGAATTAATTTTTTCAAAAACTAACCGTGTAACATCAACTTAAAATGAGACAAGAAGATATCAAACAACTTTCAACAAACGACCTTGCTGAAAGAATAAAAGAAGAAAAAAGTGCTTTGGCGAAATTGAAGCTGAATCACGCAGTATCTCCTATTGAAAGCCCTGTTAAAATTACAAACAGCAGAAAAACAGTAGCAAGATTACAAACAGAACTACGTGCTAGACAAATAGCCGAAGCAAAAAAATAATTCTCAGCAATGGAAGTAAGAAACTTAAGAAAAGAAAAAATTGGCTTGGTTACCAGCAATAAAATGCAAAAGTCAATTGTGGTATCAGTTGAACGTAAAGTGAAACACCCAAAATATGGTAAATTCGTGAACAAAACGACTAAGTTCGTTGCTCATGATGAGAAAAATGATTGCCAAATCGGGGATACTGTTAAGATTATGGAAACTCGTCCTATTAGCAAAAACAAATGCTGGAGACTAGTTGAAGTAATTGAAAGAGCGAAATAGTCTAAGAGTAATATATATATGTTTTTAAGTTGCGCTTCGTCTGCCGAAACTTTAGTGTAGGCATGGCTCATAAAAGTCAGGAATCAACTTAATTAAAAACACAAACAAAGAAATGGTACAACAGGAATCAAGATTATTAGTAGCAGATAACAGCGGTGCAAAAGAAGTACTGGTTATCCGTGTACTAGGCGGAACCAAAAAAAGATATGCTTCCATTGGCGATAAAGTGGTAGTTACCGTAAAACATGCCTTACCTTCTGGAAACATTAAAAAAGGTGCAGTTTCCAAAGCAGTAGTGGTAAGAACACGTAAAGAAATCAGCCGCCCAGATGGTTCTTACATCCGTTTTGATGACAATGCGGTAGTTTTATTAAACGCTACTGACGAGTTAAGAGGTACACGTATTTTCGGACCTGTTGCTCGTGAATTAAGAGATAAAAGTTTTATGAAAATCATTTCACTTGCACCAGAAGTGCTTTAGTGAATAACAAGAAAAACGATGCAATCAAAGTTACACGTAAAAAAAGGCGACTTAGTAAAAGTAATCGCTGGGGACAAAAAAGGGGAAGAAGGTAAGATTTTGTCGATTGACAAAGCGAAAAGCCGTGCTTTTGTGGAGGGTGTTAAATTAGTTTCTAAACACACCAAACCAAACGCAAAAAGCCCTCAAGGTGGAATTGTAAAGCAAGAAGCTTCAATTCACATTTCTAATTTAAAGTTAATTGAAGCTGGTAATGCTGCTGGGAAACCAACCACACGTGCTAGCAAAAAAAAATCGAAGGAGGTAACTAAATAATGGCTTATTCACCACGTTTAAAAAGCAAATATAAAGCAGACGTTGTACCTGCTTTGCAAAAAAAATACGGATATAGCAGCGGAATGCAAGTTCCGAAATTGCAAAAAATCTGCCTTAACCAAGGTGTTGGCGATGCCGTATCTGATAAGAAATTGATCGAAAGTGCTATTAAGGAAATGACTACCATCAGTGGTCAAAAAGCGGTTTCAACAATTTCTAAGAAAGATATTTCTAACTTCAAACTTCGTAAAGGAGTTCCAATCGGAGTAAGAGTAACATTACGTGGGGATACCATGTATGAGTTTTTAGATCGATTAATTTCCGTAGCTTTGCCACGTATCCGTGATTTCAGAGGAATCAATGATAAAGGATTTGATGGAAACGGAAACTACACCCTTGGTGTTACCGAGCAAATTATCTTCCCGGAGATTGATATTGATAAAGTAACAAAAATTATGGGTATGGATATAACATTTGTTACAAGCGCTGCGAATGACGGAGAAGCTTTAGCATTGTTAAGTGAATTTGGATTACCATTTAAAAATCAAAAAAAATAATAGATAGTCGATGGCAAAAGAATCAATGAAAGCAAGAGAAGTTAAACGTAAGAAACTTGCTGATCTAAACGCTGAAAAAAGAGCTGCATTAAAAGCTGCAGGTGATTATGTTGGATTACAAAAATTACCAAGAGCTTCATCTCCAACTCGTCAGCGTAACCGTTGTAAGCTAACTGGTCGTCCTCGCGGATATATGCGTCAATTTGGTATTTCACGTAACACGTTCCGTGAAATGGCTTTAGACGGAATGATCCCGGGTGTTACCAAAGCAAGCTGGTAGTATCCGCTGAAGCTTCAGCGAAAGCGGGTAGTATCCGTATGTTGAAGTGATCAGTCTACGCCAAGGCTTTGACCGACAAAGAAAGAGTATTCATATAATTATCCTGCGTGCGGGATAAGATATAAAACAAAATAAAATGACAGATACAATTGCAGATTACCTCACAAGAGTGAGAAACGCTATTAAAGCGAACCACAGAATCGTAGAAATACCAGCATCGAATCTAAAAAAGGAAATTACCAAAATTCTTTTTGAAAAAGGGTATATCTTAAGCTACAAATTTGAAGATTCAACTTCACAAGGAACTATCAAAATAGCCTTGAAATACCATCCGGTAAACAAACAATCAGCTATCAGAAATTTGGAACGTATCAGTACGCCAGGTTTGCGTAAGTATACTGGTTCAACCACTTTACCACGCGTATTAAACGGGTTAGGAATTGCCATCATTTCTACTTCCAAAGGTGTAATGACTGATAAAGAAGCTAAATCACAAAAAGTTGGTGGTGAAGTATTATGCTATGTTTATTAATCTTTAGGAGGAAAGAAAAATGTCAAGAATAGGTAAGTTACCAATCGCACTTCCGAAAGGAGTAGAACTAAACGTTACAGATAAAAACGTTGCTACAGTTAAAGGGCCAAAAGGTACTTTAGTGCAAAATATAGACAGCGCCATCACTGTAAAAAATGAAGATGGTAAATTGGTGTTAACCCGTGCTACTGACCAAAAACGTCACAAAGCATTACACGGTTTATACCGCGCATTACTTGCATCTATGGTTAAAGGTGTAAGTGATGGATATAAATTAGAGCAAGAGTTAGTAGGGGTAGGTTACCGTGCTGCTAATAAAGGTCAATTGTTAGAATTGACACTTGGGTACTCACACAACGTTGCTTTTGAATTACCAAAAGAAATTAAAGTGTCAACCACTGCTGAAAAAGGAAAAAATCCTACGATTATCCTTGAATCGGCAGATAAACAATTATTAGGTGCAGTTGCCGCTAAAATCCGCTCATTACGTAAACCTGAGCCATACAAAGGAAAAGGTATCAAGTTTACAGATGAAGTATTGAGAAGAAAAGCAGGTAAAGCAGCAGGTAAATAATTATAAATAATCAATTTGAGTAGGGAGTAAGGGAAACCCGATCCAACCATCAAATTAAAACTAATATAAAATGGCAGTTACAAAAGAATTCAGAAGAAACAGAATCAAACAACGCATACGTAAAGTTGTGGAAGGTGATGCAAAAAGCCCGCGTTTATCTGTTTTTAGAAGCAATAAAGGAATTTACGTTCAATTGATCGATGATGCAACCGGTAAAACATTGGTAGCTGCTTCTTCAATTGAAAAAGGAATTGCTGATGCAAAAGGTAACAAAATCGAACAAGCGAAACTGGTTGGTAAAGCAATCGGCGAAAAAGCTACAAAAGCAGGAATTTCCTCTGTTCGTTTTGACAGAAATGGTTACCTATATCATGGACGTATCAAATCATTGGCAGAAGGTGCCCGTGAAGCAGGACTGAAATTCTAATTAAATAAGTTAAGAAAAAATCCGCTTGTGGCGGACAAAAAATAAAGAAGATGTCAAACGCAAACATTAAAAGAGTTAAATCAAGCGATATCGAATTAAAAGATAAGCTTGTTAGCATTCAACGTGTAACCAAAGTTACCAAAGGGGGTAGAAACTTTACTTTTTCAGCGATTGTAGTAGTTGGAAATGAAAAAGGTATCGTTGGATATGGTCTTGGTAAAGCAAAAGAGGTTACTGATGCGATTACAAAAGGGATCGATGATGCCAAAAAGAACCTGATCAAAGTTGCAATCGTGAAAGGAACTGTTCCACACGAACAATATGGTAAATTCAGCGGTTCTTTGGTATTCTTAAAGCCTGCGGCTCATGGTACAGGTGTTATCGCCGGTGGTGCGATGCGTGCTGTATTGGAAAGCGTTGGTGTTACCGATGTATTGGCGAAGTCAAAAGGGTCTTCAAACCCTCACAACGTGGTAAAAGCAACCATGGATGCGTTAATGAAAATGCGTGACGCTTCTACCGTGGCTCAACAACGCGGTATTTCAATGGAAAAAGTATTTAATGGATAAATCGTTGGTAGGTTTTGAGTTCTGAAGGAAAAATTGTAAATTCGCGAGCTCAAATTATCAAAAAATAATTTAGAATAATGGCAACAATCAAAATTAAACAGGTAAAAAGTGGAATCGATCGCCCGGAACGTCAAAAACGTACCCTACAAGCTTTAGGTTTTAGAAAACTTAACCAAACCATCGAAAAAGAGGCTACCCCTCAAATCCTTGGTATGATTGATAAAGTTTCCCATTTGGTTACAATTGTAAAATAAATAGACATTTGAATTGGCAACGAAACAATTGCCTTCACAAATCAATAATAGAAAAACGATGAATTTAAGTAAATTAACTCCGGCGGAAGGTTCAGTTAAAAATGCGAAAAAACGCCTAGGTAGAGGTCAGGGATCTGGTAAAGGCGGAACGTCTACAAAAGGTCATAAAGGTGCTCAGTCCCGTTCCGGATACTCTGCTAAAAGAGGTTTTGAAGGTGGTCAGATGCCATTGCAAAGACGAGTTCCGAAATTCGGATTTAAAAATATCAACCGTATTGAGTACCGTGGAATTAACCTAGATGTTATCCAGGGCTTAATTGACAATAACAAGGTAAATACAATTGATCTTGATTATCTGGTTTCAAAAGGTTTGGCAAGCAAGAATGATAAAGTGAAAGTTTTAGGACGTGGAGAGCTGAAATCAAAAGTTGAAATTAAAGTTCATGCTTTCTCTGCTTCTGCAAAAACAGCAATTGAAGCACAAGGTGGAGCTGCAGTATCAATAGAAAAAGCCTAAGAATTAAATTGCAGCAAAATTTGTTTTATGAAAAACTTTCTAAACACATTAAAAAATATATGGAAAATTGATGACCTCCGGTCCCGTATTATGAATACGCTGGGGTTCATTTTAATTTACCGTTTAGGATCATATATTATTCTTCCAGGAGTTAATTCAGATGCACTACAGGCATCAAAAAATGGATTGGTAAATTTGATCAATTTATTTGCTGGAGGTGCGTTTTCACGTGCATCCATTTTTGGATTAGGAATTATGCCTTATATCTCAGCATCCATCGTGGTGCAATTGTTAGGTATGGCACTTCCTTATTTCAGAAAATTGCAAATGGAAGGAGAAAGTGGAAGAAAGAAAATCAATCAATATACACGCTACTTAACGGTAGTGATTACGGTTTTACAAGCTCCGGGATATATTGCGACACAAATCAATAAAGATGGTGCTGTTGCTGATCAAAGTACATTCTGGTTGATTCAATCGGTATTGATTTTAGTAACAGGAACCATGTTCGTTATGTGGTTAGGTGAAAAAATCACGGATAAAGGAATAGGAAATGGAATTTCCTTAATCATCATGGTAGGTATCATTGCACGTTTACCATTTGCATTTGCTGCAGAGTTTGCTTCTCGCTTAAGTGGTGAAGGTGGAGGCGGTGGATTAATCATGTTATTAGTAGAAATGGTATTGTTGTTTTTAGTGATTGTAGGATCCATCTTATTGGTTCAGGGAACACGCAAAATACCGGTACAGTTTGCTAAAAAAATAGTGGGTAGCAAACAATTTGGCGGCGTTCGTCAATACATTCCATTAAAAGTAAATGCGGCTGGTGTAATGCCAATCATTTTTGCGCAGGCAATCATGTTCATTCCAATTACAATTGCAGGATTATCCCAATCACAATCACTTGCAGGTTTTGTGCAAACATTCTCTAACCACTACGGTGTTTGGTATAATGTGGTATTTGCGATTTTAATTATTGTATTTACATATTTCTACACTGCTATTACAGTTAATCCTAACCAAATGGCGGAGGATATGAAAAAGAACGGTGGATTTGTTCCTGGTGTAAAACCTGGTAAAAACACTGCCGAATTTATAGATGCAATTATGTCCCGTATCACATTACCAGGATCTTTGTTCCTGGCTATACTTGCTGTATTGCCAGCATTTGCGGTACGATTGGGGATCTCAGCAGAATTCTCCCAATTTTATGGAGGTACATCCTTACTGATTTTGGTTGGTGTTGTGTTGGATACATTGCAACAAATTGAAAGTCATTTATTGATGCGTCATTACGATGGATTAATGAAATCCGGAAGAATAAAAGGTCGTTCTTCCATGAGTATGACTACGACAACGGCCTAACGAACAATAGGGAGGTACCGTGTCTAAAGCGTTATACTATAAGACGAAAGAGGAAATAGAATTAATAAGAGAAAGTTCTTTGCTTGTTGCAAAAGCTTTAGCAGAAGTAGCTAAAGTTATAAAACCTGGGATTACGACATTGGCACTTGATAAAGTGGCGTATGAATTTATTAAAGATAATAATGCTATACCAGCTTTCTTAAATTTCAATGGCTTTCCCAACTCACTTTGTATTTCTGTGAATTCGCAGGTAGTACATGGTATCCCGGGAAAATACGAGTTGAAAAATGGAGATATCGTTTCCGTGGATTGTGGAGTTCTGAAAAATAAGTTTTATGGCGATTCGGCTTATACATTTCCAATCGGAGAAGTAAAACCTGAAATCTTAAAACTACTTCAGGTAACGAAAGAAAGCTTGTACAAAGGAATTGAAATGGCTGTTGCCGGGAAAAGAATAGGTGATGTAGGAGAAGCAATTCAATCACATGCCGAGTCAAACGGTTTTTCAGTTGTTCGTGAACTTGTAGGGCATGGCGTTGGAAAAAACTTACATGAGGCACCTGAAGTACCAAACTATGGTAAAAAAGGGAGCGGTTTGAAATTAGAAGAAGGACTTGTGATTGCGATTGAACCGATGATTAACCTTGGTAAAAAAGGAGTAACACAAGAGAATGATGGATGGACAATCAGAACAGTTGACAATTTAGCTTCTGCTCACTTTGAACATACATTAGCAATCGGAAAAGACAAAGCAGATGTTTTATCATCCTTTGAATACATAGAAGAAGCATTAAAAAAAGTAATGATGTAATGACTTATTAAATTAAACTGCGTGCAAAAAAGCTTTAGTGAAGGTGCATCAAATTTAATAACCAGTAATAAAAATTTATGGCAAAACAAGCGTCAATTGAACAAGATGGAACCATTATAGAAGCATTGTCAAATGCAATGTTCCGTGTTGAGCTTGAAAACGGGCATGTGATTACAGCACATATTTCTGGTAAAATGAGGATGCATTATATCAAAATTTTACCAGGCGATAAGGTGAAAATAGAGATGTCACCTTATGATTTAACAAAAGGAAGAATATCATACAGATATAAATAGATGTAAGATATGAGACATAAGATTTAAGATAACAAGTCTTATGCAAAATGCTCAAAGTGAAAATTTGAAATAGAAATAATAAAAATAGATATCTGGGAAAGATCAAGATAAACGTCTGAAATCTTACATCTAATATCTTAAATCTAAATAAAAATGAAGGTAAGAACATCCATTAAAAAGAGAAGTGTTGATTGCAAAATCGTTCGTAGAAAAGGCGTTTTGTATGTAATCAATAAAAAGAATCCGAAGTTCAAACAAAGACAAGGATAAGATGAGCATTGAACTATTTGCGGCCGTTGCTGTAAATAAAATTCAAGTTCATTTCATTTAAGAACTATAAGAAAATTATCAAATTAGAAAAAAATGGCAAGAATTGCAGGTATTGACTTACCAAACAACAAAAGAGGTGAAATTGGTTTAACGTATATTTACGGAATCGGCCGTAGCACTGCTCAAAAAGTATTATCTGAGGCTGGTATCAATTGGGATACAAAAGTTCAGGATTGGAATGATGAGCAATTAACCGCGATTCGTAACATTTTAAATGATAAATATAAATTGGAAGGTGCGTTACGTTCTGAAGTTCAGTTGAACATTAAACGTTTAATGGACATTGGCTGTTACCGTGGTATTCGTCATCGTTTAGGTTTGCCTGTTCGCGGACAAACAACTAAAAACAATGCACGTACCAGAAAAGGTAAACGTAAAACAGTTGCAAACAAAAAGAAAGTAACGAAATAATAAATTAATAGGTTAGCGTTACAGCTAACGATCATACATGTAAAATGGCAAAAACAAATCAACAAACTACTACTGCTAAGGCAGCAGCAAAAAAGAGAGTTGTAAAGGTTGAAGCAATAGGTGAAGCTCACATTAATGCGACTTTTAACAATATCATCATCACTTTAACAAACACACAAGGACAAGCAATTTCCTGGTCAAGTGCTGGAAAAATGGGGTTCCGTGGTTCTAAAAAGAACACACCTTATGCAGCGCAGCTGGCCGCACAAGATTGTGGTAAGGTTGCTCATGATTTTGGTTTGAGAAAAGTAAAAGTATTTGTAAAAGGACCAGGAGCTGGGCGTGAATCAGCAATCAGAACGTTAGCAGGAGCAGGAATCGAAATCAGCGAAATCGTTGATATCACTCCAATACCTCACAATGGTTGCCGTCCTCCAAAACGTAGAAGAGTATAACAAACCAACAACACTGAACGGATAAGTTAAGCCTAAAATGTAAAATCTTAATTTATCAATTAAAGATTTACATTTTAAATTTTACATTTTAATTTAGAAAAAAACAACAATGGCAAGATACATCGGCCCAAAATCAAGAATAGCGAGAAAATTTAAAGAGCCAATTTTTGGCCCTGATAAAGTATTGGAAAAGAAAAATTACCCTCCGGGACAACACGGTTTATCAAAGAAACGTGGTAAACAATCGGAGTACGCTGTTCAGTTGCAAGAAAAACAAAAAGCAAAATATACATACGGTATTTTAGAGCGTCAGTTCGAAAAAATCTACTCTATGGCACAACGTGCACATGGTGTAACAGGTGAAGTTTTGTTACAATTGATCGAATCTCGTATCGATAACGTAGTGTATCGTATGGGTATCGCTCCAACACGTAGCGCTGCACGTCAATTGGTAGGGCATCGTCACATTACCATTAACGGTAAAGTGGTAAATATTCCTTCTTATATTTTGAAACCAGGTGATGTAGTTGGTGTTCGTGAACGTTCAAAAACATTGGAAGTAATCACTAACAATACTGCTGGTGCTACTAACAAATTTCCTTGGATGGACTTTGATAAAACAACCTTGACAGGTAAATTTATTTCGGTTCCTGAAAGAATTCAAATACCTGAAAATATTAAAGAACAACTAATTGTCGAGTTGTACTCTAAATAAGCCTTCGCTCATCGTCCGCCGAAGCTATTGCAAGGTGGAAAAGCTTCGGCTTACACAGTAAGCGGAAAACTTTGGCTCATGCGAAAATTCAGGAAAGAAAGATTTTTATTAAACTAAATATATATAACACATGGCAATTTTAGCTTTTCAAAAACCTGACAAGGTTATAATGATTAACTCCAGTGAAACTGAAGGTCAATTCGAATTCCGTCCTTTGGAACCAGGCTATGGTATTACCGTTGGTAATGCATTAAGAAGAATTTTGTTGTCATCACTTGAAGGTCATGCTATCACTACTATTAAAATTGAAGGTGTTGACCACGAGTTCTCTACACTAAAAGGCGTTGTTGAAGATATCACTGAAATCATATTAAATTTAAAACAAGTTCGTTTCAAAAAACAAATTGAAACAACTGATTTTGAAAAAGTAACAGTAACAGTAACTGGTAAAACACAGCTTACAGCTGGTGATATCGGTAAATTTACTTCTGGTTTCCAAGTATTAAACTCTGACTTGGTAATCTGTAACATGGAATCAAATGTTAAATTGAAAATAGAATTGACAATTGACAAAGGTAGAGGATATGTTCCAGCAGAAGAAAACAAACCTGTAAATGCAAGCGCAGGATTGATTCCAATCGATTCTATCTATACACCAATTAAAAATGTGCAATACAGCATTGAGAATTTCCGTGTGGAGCAAAAAACCGACTACGAGAAATTGATCATGAACATTGTTACAGATGGTTCAATTCATCCAAAAGATGCTTTGAAAGAAGCTGCAAAAATCTTGATTCACCACTTCATGCTATTCTCTGATGAACGTATAACATTGGATACAGAAGAGAAAATGGCAACAGAAGAGTTTGATGAAACATCCTTACACATGCGCCAGTTATTGAAAACAAAATTGGTTGATATGGACCTTTCTGTACGTGCATTAAACTGCTTAAAAGCTGCAGACGTAGAAACATTAGCTGATTTAGTATCATTTGCTAAGCATGATTTGCTAAAATTCCGTAACTTTGGAAAGAAATCTCTTACAGAGTTGGAAGATCTTGTTTCTAACAAAGGATTAACGTTCGGGATGAACCTTGCAAAATATAAATTGGATAAAGAATAATTAGATGTGAGATTTGAGATATGAGTATTGAGACAAACTCGCATCTTAAAAAATAAGTAAACAAAAAGAACAATATAGATATGTAGGTAAGAGATCTCAAATCTCATATCTAACATCTCAATACTAACAAGAAAATGAGACACGGAGATAAAGTAAATAATTTAGGCAGAAAATCTGCACATCGCAAGGCAATGCTTGCTAACATGGCAAGTTCATTAATTTTGCACAAGCGTATTACAACAACGGTTGCAAAAGCAAAAGCTTTGAGAACATATGTAGAACCTCTTTTGACAAAATCCAAAGAAGATACTACACACTCAAGACGTACTGTATTTGCTTACTTGAAAAGCAAAGAAGCGGTTCACACTTTGTTCAAAGATGTGGCTGGTAAAATTGCTGATCGTCCGGGCGGATATACCAGAATTTTAAAAACTGGGACTCGTTTAGGTGATAACGCGGATACTTGCTTAATCGAATTAGTTGACTTTAACGAGTTATTGCTTGGTGCAAAAGCTCCTGCTAAAGCAAAATCTTCAAGACGTGGTGGTAAGAAAAAAGCTACCGGCGCTGAGAAACAAGAATCAACTGATAACAACGAAAACGCTGAATAAATTGATTGAATTAAAATCATAAACAAAAAAGGGATAAAGTAATTTTACTTTATCCCTTTTTTATGAACCTTAAAACCTAGACGCACTACGATAATTAACTATGAAATACAAAACAAAAGCACCGGCAATCTTATTACTTCAGGATGGAAAAATTTTTTATGGAAAAGCTGCCGGACACATTGGTACAGCTACCGGGGAGATTTGCTTTAATACGGGTATGACCGGTTATCAGGAAGTATTTACAGACCCTTCTTACTATGGACAAATAGTGACCATGACCAATGTTCACATTGGAAATTATGGAGTAAATAATGACGAAGTTGAATCCGATTCAATTAAAATTGCCGGTTTGGTTTGTAAACAATTTAATGATGTACCTTCCCGCCAGCGCTCTAATGGTTCTTTAAAAGATTATTTCTTAAGAGATAAGATCGTTGCGATATCAGATGTGGATACACGTGCATTGGTAAGATATATCAGAGATAAAGGAGCAATGAACTGCATCATTTCCTCAGAAACAATGGATGTAGAAACATTAAAGGAAAAGCTGGCAAAAGTTCCATCTATGGCCGGTTTAGAGTTATCATCCAAAGTAAGTACAAAAGAACCTTATTTTATAGGTAATCCAGGTGCGGAATACAAAATAGCGGTAACCGACTATGGTACAAAAAAGAACATCCTTCGCTCTCTTGCTGAACGCGGAGCTTACCTACAGGTTTTCCCGATGAAAACGTCCTTTGAAGAAATGATGAAATGGAAACCCGATGGCTTCATGATTTCCAATGGTCCCGGCGATCCTTCTGTCATGAAAGATGAAGTGGCAACCATCAAAAAGATCATCAACTCCGGTATCCCTACTTTTGGAATTTGTTTGGGACATCAACTAATAGCAGAGGCATCAGGCATTTCCACCTTTAAAATGCACAAAGGACACCGCGGTATCAATCACCCGGTAAAAAACCTGCTTTCCGGAAAATGTGAAATTACTTCGCAAAACCATGGATTTGGGGTGAAAGCAGAAGATGTTGCAGAAAACAAAGACATACGCATCAGCCATATCAATTTAAATGACCAAACAGTAGAAGGGTTACATTATTTGAATAAAAACGTATTCTGTGTTCAATACCATCCTGAAGCCTGCGCAGGACCGTTTGATTCACGTTATTTGTTTGATGAGTTTATATCTATTATTTCTTCCGTAAAAAAACACGGAAAAACGCCGGTGAGTGCATAATAAATTCACCCGATAAACCATATAAAAAAAGAGCGAACAGTTTTGTTCGCTCTTTTTTATTTTAAAACAGTTAGTTTTTTATGAATCGCTCCACGGTTTGCCCGTTTTCATTTTGGATTCTTACAAAGTATAGCCCGTTTTCGAAACGGCTGACAGGTACAGCATGCAAATTGATTCCGCTTTGAGCCGTATAGCTTTCTGCATAAATTTGCTTACCCAATACATCAATTATTTCAACTGTAACTTTTGCCTGAGAATTGGAATTGAAGCTAATCGTTAATAAGTCAGATGAAGGATTTGGATAAAGTGTGATTCCGTTCAACGTTTTTGATTCTTTGTTTTCAGCTATGCCTGTAGCAATGTCCTTAAAGCATGCGCCTCCTTTAACAACCTGTCCACGAATTTCACCATTTGAATTAGCAGTTGTATGCACATTAATATACACACTGTCTTTAAAAAATACGTTCGCAATGGCTGTTGTGAAAGGGCTTGTATTGTTAGCTTTCCAATAACCAAAGGCTCTGTTATTCATGTAATATGGCATTAAATCAAAGATAACACCTCCATTTTGACCTGCAACTTGTTTATGAAAGTGAATCATTGTTGCAGTTATACTGTCGGTTACAATCATGAAATGTGCATTGTCTCCATCTCTGCTGATGGATACGATACCCTCACCATTTGCTTTTGTAACAACAGTAGGCACCTGTTGTGCGCCTTCAAGAGAAGCTACATACCCCTGACGAGCCAAACGATATACTTGCCCACGAATTTCACCGTTGGGGTTTAAAGCCGTATGAAGATTAACATACAAATCACCTTTTAATAAATTTTTTATGAAATCAGCTGTAAGCGAGCTTCCGAAAATTTTTCCACTCACTTTATTTCCGGAAATACCAGTACCAATATTTACCACAGCTCCACCAGATATGCCGGGAGCACCCAGATGAAAATGAGCATCCGTAATTACTCCACTTAACCCTGTTGCAACGACATCATACCACACGGTGTCCATTGCCGGGCTTAATTTAATACTTGCTACAGCAACTGCAGCTGTTGGAACGGTGGGTACTTCCTGTAATCCGTTTAAAGAAGCATCAAAATACAAAAAGTTAAGGCTGGAAGATAATTGTCCGCGAAGTTCTTTACCAGATGTGTTAGTAGCGGTGCTTAAGTCGATGTATATTTTTCCGGCTATCAAACTATCAATTAAATTAGCTGCGGGGTTATTGATTACACCTGCAATAGCATTGCCTTTAATTGCCGGTGTGAGATCCACAGCCAGTGAACCATTCAAGCCCTTAGCTCCAAAATTCAAACGTGCTTGTGTAAGTGGCCCACTAATATTTTGCAGAACAACTGTGTACAAAATTTTAGAAGAATCTTTTGATAAATTAAAGACGCCCAAACCATAAGCAGTTGTTGAAGAAACAGGTACCAGCTCCGAACCATTCAAGCTGGCTGTGAAACTCCAATCCGTTTCCAAATAGATTTGCCCACGGATTTCCCCATTTGCATGGGCATTTGTATGAATGTTAATATACAACTTACCACTGAGGTATTCTTTTAAATGTGTTGAAAGGTCGGTACCGGTAATTACCGTTTTAATAGTGTTTCCTTTCACAGAAGCTGTCAAATCCTTTATCGTAGCGCCATTTGTACCTGGCTCTCCACTGTGGATCATAGCGCCTGTGATAGCGCCACTCATGCCGGTAACAGTTATATTTAAACACAATGAATCGTGATTTCCATTTAATAAAAGGCTGGCGATACCAACAGCATTAGTTGTAACAGCAGGTGATTCTTGGTCGCCGGTTAATTTTGCAGTAAGCAGAAGTCGGTCATTTAAATGCTG
>DASRRA010000531.1:0-2803 GCA_035696085.1 Bacteroidia bacterium
TGAGGCTTTCAAAAACATGAAAGCGAGTGCTGCGTTTCAAAAAATATTGGGAGAGATGAAAGGGTAGTTTAGAAATTGGCAATAAGTATCATGGCCTGTTTGGACGTTTTATTGAAGAATATAAGTTAGCATACCTGAAGAAATAGATCATTCTATCATTTACTAAACCTTTAATCTCCTCCCAGCACAAGATTATCTTCAAAATCTCACCATTCATTAACTATCTCACCAGCATTTAAAAAAATGGTTTATTTTTACGTCCTGGAAATCAGAATCATATTTTGACTTTCAACACTATAAACAAAAACAAACAAATTTACAATCATGAAAAATTATTTATTCATCACCTTTTTACTTTTAGGTACTATAGGTGTAACCGCACAAACGAAGAGCAAGCAGTTTGGCGTTTCAGCTGGTGCATACATTCAACATTACAATGGGAATTTAGGGAATAGCTTCTTTCAATTTAATACCGCTTGCTTTGCCGGTGGAGCTGTGTCTTTCGGTGTGTATTTAAATAAATCCTTTGATGCCAACATGAGCTTTACTGTTGGAGATTTCGGGTACTGTCAAACCGATGCTGACAAAACAAGAATCGTTTCGCTTTCACAAAGATGTCCGGGTTGTACCGACCAGTTAGGTATGGGCCAATTACGCTCCCGTATGGTTGCAGGAAATGTAGCACTTACTTACAAGTTTGCTAACGGTTATTTATTAAATGAAAATTCAAAAGTTTCACCTTACATCTATGCAGGTGCAGGAATAAATCGCTTAACAGACAACATGGGAAGAAATTGTGTGAATGTCGGAAATCACTTTACACTCAATGCAGGTGCTGGTGTCAAATACAACTTCACTGAAAGATTCAACATTAGTTATAATGTAGGAATAGGTTGTTTCCTGATGAAAAAAGTATATTATACAAATGCAGAAGCAGGCATTACTCCTGAAGTTACCGCAGATCAGCATGATGCAGATGATGCCAAATTTGAAAGAAGAAAAGATCTGTACTTACAGAATATGCTATCAGTTGGATTCAATTTTTAAGTGACTTGGGGCAGTTGTTATACGGATTGCAAACACTGCCCCTCCTACTCCCAATTGCAAGTCTATTTACCTTTAAATTACAAAACGCTACCGTTAACTAAATATCTCTTTCTTGGTTTGCATCCCGCAAACAAATTTCATTACTTTTCAGCGAATTAATTTTTTTACACCAACCTAAATTGATGCGCACATGAAACTCAAAAGCATATTTACAGCTGTGTTCTTTGTATTGACACTTTGTATACAAGTAAAAGGACAAACATTTCAACGAACCTTTGGTGCTAAAGACGATGACAAAGGCAATCAGGTGCTTGTCACCAAAGACAATAATTACGCAATCATTGGATACAAACAAGAAAAAAGCAGTATCTACTTAATCAAAACAAACTTATTAGGAAATACCATTTGGCAAAAAACATTTGGTCCATCCATGATGACACCCAACAGTTTTAAGGAAACAAACGATGGAGGATTTATCATAGCAGGAACATCTCAACCGGATAGCAGAAGAATGATCTGTTTAATTAAAACCAACGCATCAGGAGATACCTTATGGGCAAAATCGTATACAGGATCGAATGTAACTTATCCGTCGGTATCGGCTCACGAAGTCATTCTCACAGCAGATGGCGGGTATGCAGTTATTGGAACCGACGAGGGTACTTCCAAAGAGAATTTTTTTCTTTTAAAGACAGACAGCAATGGTAACCTGCAATGGGCAAAAAGTTATGGAGGATCAGCTGCCGAAATAGGAAACTCCTTAAAACAAACAACAGATGGCGGCTATATTCTTGCCGGGTATACCGGTACTTTTGGTAAGGATGTGTATGACGTTTACTTAGTAAAAGTAAATGCGACAGGAACGATAAGCTGGACAAAAAATTATGGCGCTGGTGCTACTGAACAAGCAAACCACATTGAACTTACCAAGGATAAAGGATTTATTATAACCGGCATAAAGTACGATACCACTGGAGGAGCCTATGACTCGGATCTGTTTTTAATGAAAACAGATTCCCTGGGCAATAAAGACTGGTCCTATGCATACGGTGGAAATTCAGACGATGCAGGAACTTCTGTAAAACAAACAACGGATGGTGGTTTTATTGCAACGGGTTTTACTGCCAGTTCCGGTGCCGGACAAGAAGATGTTTATTTACTTAAAACGGATGCGCAGGGAAATGTTTCCTGGTCTAAAAATTATGGCGGTTCTTCTACAGAACAAGGTAATGAAGTGATTCAGCAAGATAAAAATTATATCATTGTTGGTGAAACAAGAAATTTTAGTAAAGGAGGAACAGATGTATACCTTATCAAAACAGACAGTACCGGAAAGACCACCTGCAAGCAAGGTACTGCGCTAGCCTCCAAAACAGCTATTAACTGGGTGCAAGGAACAGGAGGAACTGAAATCAGTGGAAGTTCCGTTAAATGGCAGTTGCTTACTGTAGGTAAACCGGATACGACAAGTTCCAACCCTTGTGATTGCGTTCCACCTGTTGCTAATTTTTATGCTGCTATGACGGATGTAACTGCACACATGACGGATCTTTCAACCTGGGCAACCAGCTGGCATTGGGATTTCGGAAATGGCGACACTTCAAATGTCCAAAATGCGATTTACAACTGGAATAAGGTTGGAACCTTTAAGGTTTGTTTAACTGTAAAAAATGAATGTGGTATAGACACTGCTTGTCAAACCGTTACAACGGGTACAGGTATTATTGAAAACAAAGACAACCTGATTAAATTAACC
>DASRRA010000532.1:0-2495 GCA_035696085.1 Bacteroidia bacterium
CTTCTATAGCTTTTGAATCATTAACTGGATCTACAAACTCAAATTTAATCGATTCGCCTTTAGGTCCAACTATCGCTCCTACTTTTCCAGGTTTATTTAAATCAGTCATACCGATATATTTTTTAGTGCTTGCACTAAAATTATAAGTTGTATCTCCTAAGGGGTCAGTAAACCAAAGAGGATTATTAGAAAATGTAGCATAAAAGCTGATCGAAGGATCTGCTTTGGGATCCAGATTCCACCTTCTACCTAATCTAGCATCATATTGCCAAAACTCTGCTGTATACGAATTTCCGTTCCCTACGACCTCGTCGTCCTTCTCTTGGCCATTGAAGCCGTACCTGTATGTACTTACGAATTCTGACAAAAACTTTTACTCTTCTATTATAGTATTTACAGAACACTTTCAAAGAACTCATTGACTAAAATACAACTATTTATTTCAATGACGAAAGAACTTATGTTGAAGTGTATTAAATTAAAAAATTGAAATTATTCTTAAAATAAAAATGTTATAGATTAATTGTAGAAATAAAAAAGCCATGTTAAGTCAGGGCTTTTTAAAAAATATTTAATTTAAAGTTATATTGAAAGGAGGTAATCAGAAAGATTATCGATTTTAGAAAATCTATATATTGGAACGTTTTCAAAATTTCTTTCACTTAAATTTTGTGTTTTCGATACAACATGAAGCATATTTATTACTTCTTCATTTGCATTAATAATATGAATTCTAGTATTGAATTTTTTTTCAAAATCTTCTTTCATTTTATAAAATTGATCCGCGTATGATCTAGAGATGAATTCTATATTACTGAAATCTAATTCATATTCAAAATCAGGAGAATTTAACTCAGTAAATAATGAGCTCCCAGCCTCTCGGCTTATTAAGAAATTCTTTGTTTTATCGGAGATTAATATCTTCTTAGTAGGTTTCATGATACTTAAAATTAGTGAATTTCTATTTTTTATGCAAATCTAAAATGGGTTATTGAGTATATTTATAAAATTCAAATTGAGCGTTATTCAAAATCGGGATTCTCAATGCCACCATACATCCTTGATAATGAGCACTTTGAGGCAAAGAAATTATTTCTTGTTTCTCTGCATTTTGATAAAACATTGCACTACCTGAATAGATAAGAAACTTGCCTTTTAATCCTTCCGTCAACATTGCTCTACTCGTTGAAATACCGAATCCTCTACTAACAGGCTGATCTTTTGTTGATCGTCCTTTTATCGCAAATTCAACTGCTTCTTCATCAGAAACAGGGTTTGCTTTTTTTGTATCTAAATAAGTTTGTTTTATTCCTTTACCATAATCAATGATACACACATCCATATAATTTTTCGTCGGATAAAACTGTGCAAATAAAATACCCTTTTCAGAGAGGGAGTGATCCGCAATATTATTAGTTAACTCATCAATCAAATAATAAACAGCTTCAAGAATGCTTCCTTTAAGGTTAAGCTGTTTTCTCAAAATGGAATTAATTGCAGCCAGAACATTTTCTCTCAAATTGGATTCCGCACTATTTGCACCAGTTGGGAAAAGAACTAAAGGGATAAAAGTTTTTGAACTATACTCATCAAGTTTTATATTCATTTCCGATGATGACGTACCATCAAAATTATAACCATTTGGAAATTGGATAGTCTCAAAATAGCTCGAAACATTACTATTACCATCAACTTTAAATTTGACAGTTTTTCCTTCTTGTTTCAAATAATTCGCTAAAGCACTGAAACTGCCAACAATAAAAGGGGAAATGAATTTAGATCCCGAAAAATCAAAAATCACCTCAGTGCAATTTCCCTGATTAATATTAATTAATTGCTTAATTAAATAATCTAATGGCTCACCAAAATTATCAGAAAATCTATCCGGTATTTTTATTTCCAATGTTTTCAAAATGTAACATTATTGTTCCTCTTAATCAGCAATCTCAAAAATTGTTCATCATTTTTAACAAAGATAAAGATTTCATCCCATCGGATGAAACTTATTAATCAATGTCCTTTGTTCTTCCATTGAGCTTTGACGGTATTTGGCCGTAGTGGATATCCATTTGTGACCGGCCATTAATTGAACCTGCTCCAAGGGTAGTTTCTTTTCATTAAGCCAATTGGCAATTACACTTTGCCGAATGATACTTGGAGTCAGGTTACGATCTGGAAATAGAGGTTTAAAGGTGGATACAATATAATGAACATCTTCCGTCGTTATGGGTGTACCTAGTTTTCCTACCAATAATTGATCAGTTTGAGTAGATAGTAGCTCTTTCCTGGATTCCTGTATATACCTATCCATTAACCGGTATTGTTTCGGATGTAATTCCAGGTGCCTTTTAGCAAGTGTTCTGCTTTCCTTTATGAAAAGCCTCCCCTTGTCCAAATCAATGTGATTTACCTTTAATGCGACAATTTCTCCAGAAACTAAGCCCTGATAAACGATGAGTGAAACAAGCACTTGATTCTTTAGTTTTAAAGCCTCA
>DASRRA010000533.1:0-2182 GCA_035696085.1 Bacteroidia bacterium
ATTGAATTGTTAAAAACATTTACAAAGGATAAAATCACTTTGATAGCAGGGCATTCAGGGGTGGGTAAATCAACTCTGGTGAATGCCATGGATGAGCAACTTCGATTGCGTGTAGGAGAAATTTCGGATGTGCATGCAAAAGGAAAACATACCACCACCTTTGCAGAAATGCATCCCCTGGCGTATGGTGGTTTTATTGTTGATACACCCGGCATCAAAGAACTTGGGCTGGTGGATATGGAGAAAGAAGAGATAGCTGACTATTTTCCCGAAATGCGTGCCTTGAAGCCGGAATGTAAATTCAATAATTGTCTTCACCTGAATGAGCCTAAATGTGCTGTTATTAAAGCTGTGGAGGAGGGACGCATTGCAGTTTCACGTTACAATACCTATTTGGGAATTATAAATGGAGAAGAATTAGAAACGGAGTTTTAAACTATTCAACTTATGAGAGTCGTCGTTCAACGTGTAAGCAAATCCTCTGTAACTATTGATGGCCGTGTAAAAGGAAGCATAGGCTCCGGTTTACTTGTATTGGTTGGAATTGAAGATGCAGATACGGCTGAAGATGTGGAATGGATAGCAGGAAAAATTGTAAACTTTAGAATATTTGACGATGCAGGGGGTGTGATGAATGTGTCTGTGAAAGACAGTGGTGGTGATATTTTGCTGATTTCTCAATTTACATTACATGCTTCAACTAAAAAGGGAAACCGACCTTCGTATATAAAAGCAGCGCGGCCTGAAGTAGCGATACCGATTTATGAGTTGTTGATTGAACAACTCGGGAAACAATTAGAAAAGCCCATACAAACGGGAATTTTCGGTGCGGATATGAAAGTGGAGTTATTGAATGATGGGCCCGTAACGCTGGTTGTAGATAGTAAGAATAAAGAATGATAACTATTCAAAACGCAATGCTTCAATCGGGTCAAGATTAGAAGCTTTAATAGCGGGATAAATACCGGATGCAACTCCTACAATGAAACACAGAATGATTCCCATGATGATCCAGAGCCATGGAATAATGAAATGTGTTCCCAGGAGAAATGCTACTAAATTTCCGATGATAATTCCGAGTATCGTTCCCAGTATTCCGCCCATCTGACAAATTACCAATGCCTCAACTAAAAATTGGCGGCGTATGACTTTTTTATTGGCACCAATTGCTTTGCGTATCCCGATCTCCCGCGTTCGTTCGGAAACAGAAACCAGCATGATGTTCATTAGTCCAATTGCTGCGCCTAATAAGGTAATGATCCCGATAATGGTAGCGCCAATCGTAACCACACTGGTGTAGTCAAGAAACATGGCAGCCAGGCTATCGCTTTTTACCACATCAAAATCATTTTCTGTTTTTACACTTAATTTGCGAATGATTCGAAATAGATTTCTTGCTTCTTCAAATGCAATATCAATCAGTTGTGGGTTGTGGCAAACCACGCTGATGCTAACAGGCATATTGGATGTGGAAAAATTTTGTCTGACATTATTCAGTGTAAGTATGGCCAGTTTATCATTGCTGAAACCGATGCCACTGCCTTTGGATTTTAATACACCGATGATTCTATATTTAGCTCCACCTATGGAAATGACTTTATCAATTGGGTCGTCGTTTTCGGTAAACAAAGCTTCTACCACATCTTTACCAACAATGGCAACGGAGCCTCCAGATTGTACTTCCTGGTTGGTAAAGTTTCTTCCTTTATCCAGATCCATACCGGAGGCCGCCATGTAATTTTCATCACTGCCTCTTATAAAAATGTTGGGGTTTGTTTTTTTAGATTGAAATTTTACTGTTGCATTCCTGGTGGCGATTGAAGAAACAGAAGTAATTGCCGGGAAGTCAAATTCTTTTTTAAAACGTTGTGCTTCATTGTAGGTGATACTTTTAAAAGCTTTGGTGCCTCTGCCATTATCACCAAAATTCATATCCTTGTTACGAATAGTAAATGTGTTGGCACCCATGCTTGTAAAGCTGCTGCTGATGGAGGATTGAAATGCATCGATAGATGTAAGTGTTCCAACCAGGGACATGATACCAAATGTTATAATAAGTACTGTGATCACAGTACGGAGCAATTGGGCACGAATAGTACCGAGGGAAATTTTTATATTTTCTGTTAAAAAAGACATGGATTTAAGCCCGCTAAAAGTAGTAAAGTAATTTCTTTCTCTTTCT
>DASRRA010000534.1:0-1860 GCA_035696085.1 Bacteroidia bacterium
TGTCCAGAATCTTTTACCTAGTGCTTTTTCATTTGAAGCAAATCCAAGTTCCTTTACTAATGTTTCATTAACCACTGATTTGGGGAAACGCAAATCTTCCGGTATTGATCCTGATACTGCGCTGGTATCTGCAATTGTAAAGAATCTGCCTGCCTTTAAATGCAATCCGTAAACCTGGCAAAACTTATCATCGGTCATAATAGTGGTTACGGACTTCATATTCGGATCTTCACGACCTACAAGGCTCATCCTTGTCCCCCAATGCCCTTCTCCGCTGGGAGGACTTGTTGAAAATGACCAATCTTTTATTCCCGGAATAGTTTTTAATTCTGTGGCAAACAATTCTTTCGTTGCAATACTACTTTGTTCAGGTATCTGCATCATTACAATATTGTCCTTATCAAAACCAAGATTTTTGTGACGCATATAATTCATTTGCTTGCCGATAAGCAATAAACCGATAAGTAAACAAATTGAAATACTGAATTGCGTTATTACCAATCCTTTTCTTAATAAAGGTGTTCCCTGGTTTGTATTTACAGCACCTGACTTTAAAACAGATGCTGGTTGAAATCTCGTAATGATCCATGCAGGATAGATGCCAGCCAGTAATGCGGTAAAGAAAATACCTGCCAATAACGAGATCATTATGCCCGGAGAATTCCAAATATCAAAAGTGATCTGCTTACCCGTAAGATCATTTATATATGGTAATGCAAGCTTAGAAATAAAAATGCTTAGTACGGCAGCAAATAAAACCAGGATCAATGCTTCACTAAGAAATTGTCTTATTAACTGAAAGCGTCCTGCACCAATTGATTTGCGTACGCCAACTTCTTTTGCACGGGTAAGTGACTGTGCGGTGGATAGGTTGATAAAATTTATACAAGCCAATATCAACACTGCAAAACCAACGGCTCCAAAAAACCACAGCCATTGTGTATTGATCGCTTTGACCCATTCACCGCCACCTGCATATTTAGAATTAAAATGAACATCACTGAGTGGTTGTATTTCCGTTTCCACATGTGAATCCTTCCCCATCCATTTCTGGTTATTTAGAAACCTGTCATAAATACTTTTCAGTCCTGCTTTTAGACCAGCACCCGGCTTGGTTCCTTTAGGCAAAACAATAAAAGTTGTTCCGCCCGATACCGAACCATAATGAGTGGGACTTGTCATTAAATATTTTTCATTTTCAGAAAAGGAAAGCAACATAGAAGCGGGTAAATGAGTATTACCGGGGAAATCTTTTATTATGCTGCCAACTGTAATATTGAAACTATCATTGTAAGTAAATGTTTTCCCGATAGGATCTTCATTACCAAAGAACTTTTTTGCAGTTTCTTCTGTCAACACAGCCTGGTAAGGTTTTCTTAATGCCTCGTACGCATTCCCTTTTACCACCTTCACATCAAACACATCAAGAAATTCCGGATCTGTCATCATCACATGATCCTGTTTGAATCGTTTAGTAGGATTGATCTGAACTATTGATTGAAAAGGATGATGAACTTTAGTTATATATTCCAAACCAGGAATATCTTTTCGCATCTGGTCAGCTAAGGGAAAAGGTGTTGAATAATGAAATTCTTTTTTCCCAAAATCCACCCATACAGTATTTAAACGATATGTTCTATCTGCTTTACTTTCATAAGCATCAAAGCTCAATTCATATTTTACAAATAGCCCGATCAGCAAACAGACTGTAATACCTAATGTCAGTCCAACAATGTGTAATGACGTAGTTAACTTTTGGCGGCTAAACCGGCGGAGTATGAATGGAATGTTTTTAAATATCATAACTATGTTTTTATTCTGTTCTTATTGATTTAATTGGGTTTGCTAAAGCAGCACGCA
>DASRRA010000535.1:0-9095 GCA_035696085.1 Bacteroidia bacterium
TTTCTGTAGGTAAGTTATACACCAATTCTTTTTATAGAGAAATTAAACGCGCACTTCTTCCCCAGGGAGCATTTGTAGTGCAAAGCACTTCTCCTTATGTGGCTCGTAAGTCATTTTGGTGTGTAAACAATACCATGGCAAGTGTTGGTTTCAAGACGTTACCTTATCATGTATATGTTCCATCATTCGGCGAATGGGGCTATGTGCTTGGGTTTAATGATTTATCCACACAAGTTGACTTCCTACCACAACAGTTAAAATTTTACAACAATCAACAGTTCGCTGAGATGGTTCATTTCCCTACGGACATGCAAATGGTGCCTACTGAAGTAAATAAGTTAAACAACCAAATTCTAATTCATTATTTTGAAGATGAGTGGGGACGCGTTCAATAGAAACTATTCACGAAAAGATTTTTTAAAACTCGGTGCTGTTGCTCTTGGTGCTTCATACTTATATGCCTGTACCAATAGAACCAGTAACCCAATTGCGGTTCATACGATAGGCGCAAATTCCAAAACCGGTCATTTATTAAGAGAAAAAAAGTTCCCGGCTCCTTCGCGTACAATAGCCATTGATACGGTGATTGTTGGTGGTGGTGTATCAGGGTTAAGTGCCGCAAGGTATTTGAAAAAAAATAACTTCGAGGATTTCGTACTCCTGGAACTTGATGTAGATACCGGTGGGAATGCTAAGGGTGGAAAAAACAAGATATCCGCTTATCCTTATGGTGCCCATTATTTATCCTTGCCCAATGAAAAATTTACCGATCTGATCGATTTTTTAGCTGAACATAAAATTATTAGTGGGTTTGATAACAATGGCTTACCCGTCTATGATGAATATTATTTATGCGGCGAACCTCAGGAACGATTATACTACAAAGGTATATGGCAAGAAGGTTTACCTCCCAAACATGGAATGAGTATGGAAGAAAATGCCGAGCTTGACCGTTTTATAGGCATAACCGAACAATACAGAAAAGAAACGGGTACAGACGGAAAGCCTGCATTTACAATCCCAGCCGAATGGAGCAGTGACGATGGCCGTTACCTTGAACTGGATGAACTGTCGATGTTTGATTTTTTAAAGAAGCTGCAATTTAAAACGGATTTTCTGTTTTGGTTTGTTAACTACTGCTGCAAAGACGATTTTGGATGTGATCTTCATACAACTTCGGC
The DNA here is from genome assembly GCA_035696085.1 of Bacteroidia bacterium. Taxonomy (GTDB): domain Bacteria; phylum Bacteroidota; class Bacteroidia; order 2-12-FULL-35-15; family 2-12-FULL-35-15; genus 2-12-FULL-35-15. The sequence goes on from DASRRA010000535.1 coordinate 1,182, forward strand.
ATGGGCAGGTATGCATTATTTTTGTTCGAGAAACGGTAAATCAGCAAATGCGCATGCATACGAACAATTGACTTGGCCGGAAGGAAATTACTTCCTTATAAATGCCCTTCGAAAAGATATTCTGAAACACATTCAAACAGAACAACTCGTATACAACATCATTCCTCATAACGAACAGTGGCAATGCTATGTGTTTGATGTAAAAACTAACACCTGCACTCTTTATGTATGCAAACGGGTAATAATGGCTACTCCTCAGTTTGTAAACAAGCGCCTTTTAAATTTTGATCATGGATTATCATTCAATGAATTTAACTATTATCCCTGGCTAGTTGCCAATGTTACGATTAAGGATAAAAAAGAATTAAATGGTAGTAATGAGCTTGCGTGGGACAATGTATTCTACACTTCCAAATCGTTGGGGTATGTAAATGCCTGCCATCAATTAACGGATCGTTCGCAATCCAAAACAGTCATCACTTTTTATTATAATTTCTCCGAAAAAAATGCAAAAGCCGAACGGGAAGCTTTATATCAGCAAAAAGAAGATTTCTGGAAAAAATTGATTATTGATGATTTAAAAATTGCTCACCCTAAAATTGAAGAATGGATTGAAGAAATAGAACTCTATACGTATGGACATGGAATGATAAGCCCTACTGTAGGTTTACGAACCTCTTCCAATCGAAAAAAATTGGAAGAAGGATTGAATCATCTTTATTTTGTAAATTCGGATGTAAGTGGTCTTTCTATTTTTGAAGAGGCATTTTACCGAGGCATTTGTGCTTCAAAAAAAATTTTAGAACAACATGCACAAAAAAGCTAAATCTTCCTGGATCTACTCCGGTTGGTTTGATACCTTTTTTATTTTATCACCACCATTTTGGTGTTTGTTGCTCATTTCTATTTTCCCTCACTTTTTTCAAGCGAATGAAAATGAGCCAGAGTGGTTTTGGTTACTGCTGGTTGTATGTATTGATGTGGGGCACGTATACAGTACCATTTACAGAACCTATTTCGACAAGCAGGCCATTCTTAAAAATAAAACCTTGTTTTATTTAAGTCCACTCTTGATTTATATCATTGGTGTGGTACTCTATTCTATGGATGCTCTTCTCTTCTGGCGCGCCATGGCTTATCTGGCTGTATTTCATTTTATACGACAACAATATGGGTTTATGCGTATCTATTCCCGAAACGAGCAGCAACCTGCTGTTTCAAGGCGAATTGATACGATCGTCATTTATGCTTCCACTATTTATCCCCTACTCTATTGGCATTTTTCAGGGCAGCAATTATTCAATTGGTTTATTGAAGGTGATTTTGTTTATCTGAACGAACCGGCTGTTATTCCTTTTCTTACGGTGGCTTATGTCATCTTGCTTGCCATTTATATCGCAAAGGAAATTTATTTTTTCGTCAGGCATCACAGTTTTAATCTACCTAAAAATATCCTGATTGCAGGAACAGCATTATCCTGGTATTTTGGTATTGTTTACTTTAAAGGGGATTTGACGTTTACATTATTAAATGTGGTTAGCCATGGAATTCCATATTATGGGCTGGTTTGGGCACATAGTAATAAAAAAAGTAAAACGGAATTGCAGCAAGCCAGTTGGTTGAAAAACTTATTCAAACCACAATTCATTCTCTTTTTTCTGTTGCTGCTTATACTTTTTGCTTATACCGAGGAGTTGATATGGGATGGCTTTATATGGAAAGATCACATGGGTGTTTTCCCCAGCAGTTCTTCACTTCCTGACATTACCGAAAATAAATTGCTTATGACGGTGTGCATTCCATTATTTGCTTTGCCTCAGCTAATGCACTATTTTATAGATGGCTTCATTTGGAAAATGCGAAGTGATCAATTTAATTGGTTTCGATTTTTTAAGTAAGTATATTCCCTCACTTATGGCCTATACTTTGAAAATTTAATTACATTCACTTTCAATTCCTCCTATGAAAAAAATATACATTCTACTCTTTGCACTCGTAACTACCAGTCAGGTTAAGGCTCAACTAGCTGTTGACCTGGAAACAGGCGCTGCTAAATTCGGTTACAATGATGTCAGAATTCCCGGTAATAGCGGAACACTTTTCTCACTCGCTGATCGTTTTGAGAATAAATTCTCGCCCTACTTCAGAGCACGCTTACAATACACGTTTAACAAAAGACATAGCTTCCTTTTATTATACGCACCCTTCACGCACAAAAGTGAAGGCATTCTAAATACAACCATAAATTTTCAGGACGAACTATTCCTTGCTGGTGATCCGATAAAAGCCACCTGGAAATTTAACTCCTATCGCATAAGTTATCAGTATCACCTCATCGCAAAGGAAAAATTCACATTTGCTATTGGATTGACGGGGAAAGTCAGAGATGCAAAGATTGCTTTGCAAAACTCCACTATTTATGCTGAGAAAACAAATCTCGGATTTGTGCCATTGATCCGTTTTTACGCTGACCTGACACTTGGAGAAAAATTTCATTTGATAGCCGATGGTGATGCATTGGTTGCTAAACAAGGACGTGCAGAAGATGTATTGTTTGCTTTGGGATACAACCCTTTCCAGCGCGTACGTTTAAAATTTGGATACAGGATACTGGAAGGTGGTGCCGATAATGATGAGGTTTATAATTTTTCTTCTGTTCAATACATCGCTGTTGCAGCAGCAGTTACATTTTAATTATAATCCTATCCCTACAATTGTTACATCATCCACCTGCTCCACGCCTTTCTTCCAGTTTTCAAAACTGCGCTCCAACTCTTCCTTTTGTATTTCCAGTGAATCGTGTTGTATGCTTTGGATAAAGGATTCCAAATGATTGCGCATGTATTTTTTCCCTTTGTCGCCACCGAACTGGTCGGCAAAGCCATCGGAGATCAGGTAAATTTTATCGCCTTTTTCAAGAGACAATTGATGGGTTGGAAATGGCGTCGGATTTTCCGCTTTGCCTATGGGTTGCTTATGTGCTTTTAATTCCAGCATTTGTTCCTTGTGAATGTAAATCAAATTCGTATTGGCACCACTCCAGCAAACTGTATTTGTAAGGGTATCGATAGAACATAACGAGATATCCATCCCGTCTTTTATTTCTTCATCACTTTTCGCAAATGTTTCCAAGACGAGCTCCCGCGATTTATCCAAAATTTTTCCGGTTTCTGTGATTCCAAATTCATTTACACTGCGGTTAAGTGCGTTGCTGCAAATCACGGAAACAATGGCTCCTGGAACACCATGACCAGTACAATCACCGACTGCAATAAAGATGAGGTTGTCTTTTCTTTCCATCCAATAAAAATCTCCGGCAACAATATCTTTGGGTTTGTACAATACAAAACTATCGAGCAGGTTTTCATGAATTAAATGTACGGGAGGCAAAATCGCTTGCTGAATGCGCTTTGCATAGGTAATGCTTTTTAGAATTTCCTGGTTCTTTTCTTCCAGCTGAAGCGTTCGTTCTTTTACACGTTGCTCCAATTCGTCGTATACTTTAATGTTTTCAAGTGTTACAGCTGTAATGTCGGCTAGTGATTGCAGTAAACTCACTTCTTCTTCCGTAGCCAAATGTCTATTGGCCCAGTAATTACCAATGGCTCCAACCGGATCAATTGTTCGGATAGGAACCATTGCCAAACTTTTCACAAAGGTCACTTCATAGGCAGCAATGGGAATACGGTCATCGGTATAAATATCTTCAATCACAATGGACTTTTTCTCCAGCATGGAATGGCCGCTGATACAGGCTTCTATCGGAAAACGGCTTCCCTTCCACAGTGGACCGATTGCATCTTCATCAGCATAATAACAGAATTCTCCTTCACGCAAACGGTCCCTTAAAACAAACGTAGCCCCATCGGCACCTGTAAGTTCTCTCGCAACTTTTCTAACAATGGCCATGACGGTGGTAATGTCTCTGGCCATGGACAACTCCTGTACAGTGGTTACAAGGCGTTGCAGACTGTGTCTATTGATAGCGTGGTTCATAAAGGAAACGAGCTTTATGTGGTTTTTACTTGCTTCTATAAAGCTAGTGAAAGGGTCAGCAAAATCAAATCATTTCCATGCGGCATTTTTTTCTCACATTCTCGATTCAATGAAATCGATCAACACATTATCCTTTCAATTATATTTTCTGGGCAAAAAAGAATCGACGATCGGCGCATGAGGTTGAAAGCATACGGAGCAGCGCCCACCCGTGTGGCTGCCCGGTTATGCTTTCTTGAATTTTTTGTTTCTTTTTGTTTCAAGACAAAAAGAAAAAGGAAAAAGAAAGCAACGGCATCTGAAAAATCATATACCGTTGCTGATAAAATAGAAACCCCAAACTAGCTTATCGAAGTAAGGTTACATGCCCCACATAGTGATGTTCTTTATTAAACGGATCTGTCAAATCCACTTTCCACACATACACATCTTGTTGTGCAATTTCCGGTTTGCCTTGCACACGACCATCCCATCCTTTTTCCAAATCCGTTGTTTCAAAAATTTTAGTTCCCCAACGATCAAAAATCATCAGGCTGTATTTCATAATGTTTGTTCCTTTACCATTGAATGTATTGTTCAGCGTATTCAAGGGATCACCCGGTGTAAATGCATTGGGAATGTAAAAAGTCCATTGCGGTTTGTAAACAATTTCTTTGCAAATGCTGTCGGCACAACCATGCAGTGAGTCTGTTGCTTTTAAGCAAATACTATAGATGCCAGTATGCGAATACAAATGTGATGGATTCATAAGTTTGGATGTATTTAAGGCACCACTTACCGGGTCACCAAAATTCCAGTCGTAAATTAAATTTTTTCCATTGCTACCATTTAGCAGCGCCACCTTTGGTTCATCATCCGATAACTCACGAACACTGGGATAAAAATTCGCATATGGTTTTCCATAAACCGTTACCACTGCAACGGCCTTACTGGAACAACCTGCAGTGGTTCCGGTAACTGTGTAACTGGTAGTAGTAGTAGGTGTCACAACGATGGTTGGCGTTTTTCCGCCGGTGGACCAAACATAACTTGTTCCACCTGTTGCTGTCAGTAACACTTCTTGCCGCTCGCACACCTCTCCATTGTTCACAGTAATTACAGGCACTGCATTTACGTTTACATGTGCTATAGCTGTATCGGTGCAACCGCCTGTCGTTCCGGTTACCGTGTATGTTGTATTGCCAGTCGGTGTTACAATCACCACATCCGAGTTAGGCATGGGCGAACCGTCAGATGCCTGCCAGGTATAGGTGAGTGCACCACCCGTGGCTGTTAAGGTAAATGTCGTTCCTTTACAAATAGTGCCGCTGTTTACTTTTACATCCGGAGCAGGGTTCACTGAAATTTTACCAACTGCCGTATTTTTGCATCCGTTTACTCCTGTTCCTGTAACCGTGTAGGTGGTGGTAACCGTTGGTTTTACTGTGATTGTAGGGCCCGAAGGCAATGCCCCTCCGCTGGAAGCAGTCCAGTCATAAGAGGTTCCACCTGTAGCTGTGAGTGATGTCGTTTCACCAATACATATTGTTACGCTATTTACAGTAATCACAGGCGCCTGCTTAACTGTTACCGTTGATGTTGCTGTATCCACACAACCATTTATATCCGTTCCAACTACCGTATAAGTGGCCGTTGCGGCTGGACTTACTGTAATACTGGCGCCTTGTGTAACCGGAATTCCTGTTCCTGTCCATTTATAGGTAGAAGCACCTGTTGCAGATATCGTTGCTTTTTCACTTCCACACATAGATGCATCTGCTGCTGTAACGGTTGGCAATGGATTCACTTTAACTGTTACACTTTTCTTTCCAATGCAGGTACCAGACGAAACTTCTACTTCATAAACAGTGGTTACAGTCGGTGTTGCAATGGGGTTCGAAATAGTTGTACTGCTTAATCCGGTAGCGGGTGTCCAAACATATTTACTTCCACCGCTTGCTTTCAATTGTGCACTGCTACCAATACACATACTGGTATCGGCACTCACATTTGGAATAATGCTATTTGAAATATTAACTGTCGCTGTTGCCGTTGCTGTACAACCTTTATCTGTTTTTCCTGTAACCGTATAAGTTATATTCGCCGTAGGATGTGCATACGGATTGGCGATAGCAGGGTTTGATAGCGTTCCTGCAGGTTGCCAGGAATAGCTAATACCGGTAGTTGCGTTGGCATCCGTCACATTTAATTGCACGGAATCGCCCGGACAAATTTGTCCACCTGTGGCAGTCAACTTTGGTTTTGGATTTACGGTTACCACAACAGTAGCAGTATCCTTACAACCTCCTCCATTGGATCCAACAACTGTGTAAGTAGTGGTGGTGGCAGGACTAGCTGTTACACTTGAACCTGTCGTTCCGCTTAAACCTGTATTCGGGCTCCAGGAATAAGTAGTTGCTCCTGTTGCGGTAAGTGCTGTGCTCTCACCGGCGCAGATGGAGGCCGGACTAACACTTACCGCAGGAGCTGCAGCAATTACAACCTTTCCCGAGGCTATTGCTGTTTTATTGGCGGCATCCGTTAACGTAACAGTTAATGTTTTTGTAGTTGTACCCGGGCAAACATCAATCGTCTGACCTGTTTGGCCATCACTCCATTTGTAAGTATATCCAGGTTTTCCGCCTTTTCCTATTGCCGTTAGTTTCGTACATCCGTTTGCACATACCGTTGTATCACGCACAGTTACTGTAGGTTCACAAGTGCTGTTATCCGGCTGAGGGGGAAAATTTCCATCGGTTGATTTCCAGTTGTCCAATCCAAGTGCTCCCGATCCTTCAATTACGCGAAACGAAATATAGGTCCAGTTGGAAGTTGGAGTAAAACAAAATGTTTGCGTGGTCCAGGTAGCAGAAGTAACGGTTGCACTTTTCCATAATAACTCTGATGTAGTACATGCCGAATTGGAGCCATACAACGCCAATGCAGTATTACCACCTTTTGTCAGTAAATCAATTGAAAAGCAATATTTGGTTCCACTTTTTAAAGGAGCACCAGCACACAGCTTCAATGCGTTTCCCTCTCCATTAGGGCCGCAGGTCATACTCATAAATGTTTTACCATCACTGGGTTTAATATTTCCGATGGTTAAATTTCCACCAGGCTCAATGTCTGTGCTTCCACACCCCCAGTCGGTACACTGCTCCCAGCTATCTTGTCCGTTATCGGGCAAACAATTGCAATTACAGTTTTGTCCAAAGCAACCACCTTCGGCTCGCTCAAACGACATGTTTACTTTACAATCGCATTGAGAAAAAGCATTTACGCCTACAAAACATAGTAAAATCAAGGAAAATACAAGTTGTTTCATACCAAATTAATTTAAATTTATGAAAGGGGATCTGCTTTAAATGGCTGTAAACACTAAGATTACGGCCTCTATCAAATTTAACTCACAGGCAAAGCAATTGGTAATCAAAAACAACATCATGTTAAACACATCCGGAAATAAAAACAAAATATTACGCTTATAATTTACTGATTAACAGTAATTTACACATAATTAAATTTTAAGACCATGAGGGAAATGTGGACGCTATTTTAAAGTCAATTAAAAACTACAGGAAGGATAGTGTTATTGATTATATTTGAAGAAACGCAATCGATCTGGCTTATGAATAAACTCAAAATAGGAATTCTCAGAGAAGAAAAAAGTCCACCGGATAAACGGGTTCCTCTTCCTCCATTGATCTGTGCGGAACTTATCCGCAAATATCCAAACCTGGAAATTTTTGTTCAACCCAGCAAAATCAGATGTTATGAAGACTATGAATACACCTCATTTGGTGTACCACTGAAAGAAGATCTCAGTGATTGTGACATTTTGATGGGTGTTAAAGAAGTACCACTGGATAAACTCATTCCCAATAAAAAATATTTTTTCTTTTCACATACGATAAAAAAGCAACCTCACAATTCAAA
>DASRRA010000536.1:0-7130 GCA_035696085.1 Bacteroidia bacterium
ATTGAATTGGAGTGGGGCCGCTTGAAGAAAGAAAAATAATACAGGAATCAGGTGCAGCTGGGTTAGAAAAGGTAATTGGAACAGAGAATGGGCTCCAAGCCATTTCCATACCTTTCAATGTATCTATTCCAGTACCAATGATTTCTCTTTTTTTTGTGAAGCTATTCCATTTTGAAAAATAGACGGCAATGAATCCCGGATCGTTTCCGAGTGGCATAAATTGCCATTGCCCTGTTAAAGCAGTTGGACGTTTTGTATATGCAAATCCCGATTTGGGTTTTAATGTCACAGGATCCAGTTTACCGCAAACTGCTATTCCGGGTGCTACACCAAAACCAGAAACACTATCTGATACCAGTTTCAGGTATAAATTTCCGGTTGATTTTTGTGAGCCTTTCAAACATGTAAACACACTTTGAGACGCGGTTAAAGAATTTAAATTATCCCAATCTGCAGGTGTATCATATGTTGTGACGGTAGTCCAGTTTGAGAAATCGCTATTCGGTATTTGCGCTTTCATCAATGCTCCATATGCAATCAATAACGTAAAAAGTAATTTTGTTTTCATATGAAATATTTAATTATTCTGTTTTGTCAATGATTAGTTTTTCAACACTTACATCATCTCCTGAAATTAGCTGCAATAAATAACTACCTTTTTTTACCAGTTCCGGGATAGCAACATCGTCATGTTGAAATCCTGAGCCCTTCATTTCGGAAAGAAGTTCAGCAACCTTTTGTCCGTTTAAGGAATATAAATTAACAGTCATGTAGGCTTGTTTTTTTAATAAATAGGCTAGGGTAAATGAAGTAGAAGCAGGATTCGGATAAACGGAAATAGCGGATATCATCTCCGAGGACTCATGTATACCGGTCGAAACAGCCTTTAGCGTTTTGACACTTGTATACGTATAATCACCGGTATTTTTGCCATTACTGTTGGCAGCAAGCCCAGCAGCGTATATTGTTACAATTCCTGAATCCGCCGAGGGAGATTGCCATTTGAATGAAAAGGTATGCGTGTCTTTTGTTTTTCCAGGTGTGAAATGTGTAATGTTAGTTGACCGTTCCCCCATCAATGTTTGGATTTGTGTTGTATCAGAGGATGTTAAAACACCGGCATCTGTATTATTGGCGGTAACGACTTCAGCATCAAAACCAAACATGCTTACTCCCACTCTGGCAACAGTTACATCAACGGTGTAGGATTTATTGAAATCATAAGTGGATACTAAATTTCCTTTCAGATCTTTTACGGTGATTTTCAAGGAACCACCACTATTAACAACAGTACCTGAATGACAACCACTGCAATTGCCAGCCCCTAAATTGATGGGATTTCCTGTTGCGTCCCGAACACCAAATGGAACCATCATCCGTTTCTCCCCAGGCGTTTGAAGAATTGCGCTCGTACAAATTATAAAGACAAACGAAATGGATAAGAGCAGGCAGATTTTTTTTTTCATTTTTAAAAAACAGTAAACTGACTCTAATTTAATCAGAATTGTCTGTAAAAGCAAGTATGTCGGTGGTTTTAAGGCCCTGTGTCGATTAAAAACGACAGAAATAATTGCTTGGGTTTAGTACTTGAGCAATTTTTAAGATGGTTATAATGCCTTTACTTAGTGATGAATATCGATCGTAAAGTTAGATTGTGTTGGATGTAGTTGATGGAGGTTATTTCCTATAATGCAGGAATCAATCAACCCGGTTATCACTTATTTCAATCCATACAGGCGCATGGTCACTCGTGTCTTTGTTCATTATCCGCGTAATCAGGGAAATAGATTTATATCCAACGTCTGAAAGCACTTGTTCAGGAAAGTCGTAATAATCATATGTGGCAAAAATTTTCATTTATAAATCGATTGGCATCTTTTGCAAAAGAAGCTTCTCCTTTTTTTTCTTCCGGTATATTTTTTTATAATAGGTAAGTTACAGCGTAAACATATCTTCTTTGTATGTGCTAACCAATGTTTTTTAAGCTCATAATTTCTTTTCCAATCCAGGAATTCAAAACTATAAATCCTGCTTTCAGCAATAAGTTTATTGATTTTGGCTGTTGGAATTTTTTTTAAGATAGATTCCGGATGGATACGAACCCTGTACAAAACCTCATTTTTAATAATATTACCCACACCTGAAAATATATCCTGCTCCAACAGTGCATCGCAGATAAGTTGAGCGCCTTGCTCTTTCAATTTTGCTTTTGCCTTTCGAGCGTTCCATTCATCATTCATGACATCGGCACTCCAGTCGTAATGATCATTTACATCCCCTTCTAAATACTTTACAGAGCAATTGTAAAAATTAATTTCTCCTTTTTCAAAAGTTAGATTTAATCGAACAGGATTTTCTTTTTTTTCGTTCACCCGGTATGAACCAAACATCATGAAGTGAATTTTCAACGTAAATCCTTTAAAGCAGATCAAATAATGCTTACCCCAGGTTTTGATAGCTAGAATATTTTGGTTTACCAGGCGACTTTGATCAATTTTGGAATTTCCACGAACAGAAATTATCTTTTTTCCAATAAACTGTTCCGTGTCTTCTTTAACTAAAACAATGGACGGACCTTCAGGCATATTATTTATGATTTATAGGTTCTTGTTGCTTGCCTGTTTTTTCTGCTGACATCTTATCAGAAGAAATATGCGTCATGGCCACATCAATTTTGTTTTTCATACCTGAAATAACCATATCTTTTCCAGCCATTAGCGCTTCGTAACCATCTTTTGCTACATCGGCGGGATTAGCTAGTTTACTCTTATCTTGTACTATTTTCGAATCCAGCATGTTTGCTTTGTGGAAGAAGTCAGTGTCAGTTGCACCTGGCAGCAATGCAGTAACAGTTACGCCCTTGTCTTTTACTTCTACATGAATAGCTTCTGTAAACGATTGTACGAACGCCTTTGTAGCGTGATAAACAGATTGCCATGGTCCAGGAGACTTACTTGCTACAGATGAAGTATTCAGTATTTTTCCATCTCCTTTTTCAACCATATCTTTTAAAAATAATTTGGTTAATGTAACCAGGCTAACTACATTTAATTGTATAATATCCAACTCCATTTCCAAAGCAGTATAAACGAACTCACCATAATGTCCATGACCGGCATTATTAACAAGGATATTAATATTTATTCCTAACGCCTTCACTTCCTCATATAATTCAATAGCTGCTTTGGGTTCAAATAAATCTTTGGCAATGGGAATAACCTTTATTCCATATCCTCTTAATTCAGTAGCAGTGCCTTGTAGTTCAGTAAAACTTCTCGCCACTATAATTTGATTGTAACCATCTTGTGCAAATAATTTTGCTAGTTCATACCCGATACCACTAGTGGCACCTGTTATCAGTACATGCTTACTTGTATTTGGATTCTTTTTCATGGTGTAGGGTTTTGGTTTTTATGAATCAGTTATCACCTGTTTTATAATGTGGGGCATTTACGGCTTTTGACTGTGATGAGCCGATCTGTCTTAAAAAAATAGAAAGAAAGATAATGGCAAAAATGGAAAGGAATTCACTCTGCCAATTTTGAAAAGATTCAAACCAGAATTTTTTGTTCTCCAGATAACTTATAAATTCCAGCAAAGGCTTTTTGTCAAGTGATTGCCGTTCATTGAAATCTACCCAGCTCCCGTACCAATGCAAGAAGAATGAGCATATAAAGAGAAAAAAAAGCGAAATTGACAACGAATGTTTGTAGATAGCTAAATAAATACCTCCCTTTTTTACCGAGTATGGAGAGTCTTCTTTTACCAGTAAATCCTCTGGATTATATAGCGATTCGTCACACCCCTTTGATTCCGATGATCCTTTTTGCCTTAAAAAAATAGTTAAAATTACAAAAAGTGCCATTTGAAAGAACTCGCTTTCCCAATTTTCAAATGTAGCCTGTATGAAGTGGCCACTTCGCAAATAGGCAATAACCGACAAAGGAGAAACTTTATAATCCATTAAAAAATCATTGTGCTCTTTCCACCCTGTGTAAATTTGTCCTGCGAGCGAGCACAACATCAATACAAAGAAGGTAATACACAACCCATTTTTGTAAAAAAAGGAACGCTGTTTTTTCATTTAAGGTATAAGTGAAATTTACTTATTACGGTCGGGAGAATTTTTGATTCGAATCGAGTCCTGACGTTTTAATTCCCGCACAGAATCAGGAATACTATCACCAAATCCTCTCATTTGATAATAATCATCTTTATTACTCCCTTCTATAACACTGCCATTTCCGCCCGCGTGATTTTCTTCATGATAATCTTCATCATGGTGGCTTTTTGCCATGCTATCTCCGGTATTGTTAGAATTGCCTTTGTCCGAAGTACAACTGGACAGAAAGGATATAAAGCATAGTATGCTAAAAATAGTTTTGATCGTTTTCATGGTTTGATTTTTTATGTTTCATCTACGGAAATTTGTGCCATGTGCTTTCTCGTCTATTCATACTAATTACAGCGGACTTATGCGATATGTGAAATGGAAATACCACAAAAGCTGTATGCTAAATTCCGCAGTAGGACAAGCATTTCCACAGTTTGTAGAAAAAAATATAGAAGCAAATCTGTTTGGTTACTCTTTTTGCTTGATGTATACTCTTATTCCATTGATTTCTAGAGATGGTCTTCTTCTTGCAGTTGAATTAAAAAAAATTAGAAATCATGAAAACTACAGTAAAAAAAACGAAAACAGCAAAAAAAAAATCACAAGGAAATGATACAATACCTCATTCCGCACTAATGGAATTATTTGAGAATGCTTTGAAAGACATTTACTGGGCAGAAAAGGCCTTGACAAAGGCGCTACCAAAAATGGCTAAGAATGCAACCTCTTCAGAATTGGTAGAAGCGATAGAAAATCACCTGAAAGAAACCGAAGGCCAAGTTGAAAAACTAGAGCAGGTTTTCGGGTTACTTGACAAAAAAGCAGTTGCAAAAAAATGCGAAGCAATGGCAGGTTTAATCAAAGAAGGGGAAGAAATCATACAGGATACAGAAAAAGGCCCTCAACGTGATGCAGGAATAATTGCAGCGGCACAAAAAGTGGAACACTATGAAATAGCAACGTATGGAACCCTTCGTACCTTTGCGGAAACATTGGGTTTAGACGAGGCAGCTGAGATTCTGGAAGAAATTCTGGATGAGGAGAAAAATGCGGATCAAGTATTAACAGAAGTTGCGATATCAACAATTAATATTGAAGCACTGGAAGAAGCTGAAGAGGAGTAATTATTAAAAGGCAGTAATTCAATTTACTGCCTTTCTTTAGTTCAAAAACCAACGCTGGATATGAAACGAAAAGCATCTTTATTGATTGATTAAACAAAGGACAAGGGCTGATGCTTGCAACTGTGGAAAGCATGACTTGGTTCGCAGCTGTGGATTAGCCAGGAAGGAATACATTAAATTTGGCTCCTTTGCCTAATTCACTGGTAGCTGTAATAAACCCACCATGATTTTCTGCAATTTTTTTGCATAAAGCCAAACCTATTCCTGTTCCAGCATAAACATGCCTGCCATGTAACCGCTGAAACAAAGAGAATATAATTTTATCATACTGTTGCTCAAATCCAATCCCGTTATCCTCAAAAATAAGATTTACATAGTTGTTATGTATCAAGGGAATAGGGGAATCCTTAATATCGTTTTTTGAAATGATTAACGCATTTATTTTAATTACCGGATTTGACTTTGAAAACTTTAATGAATTGCTGACAAGGTTAGAAAATAATTGACTGAGCTGTATGTAATTACCGGTCACAGAAGGTAAGTTCTCCGCTGCAATAACAGCATTTGTTTCCTGGATCAAGAGCTCAAAATCCTGTCGCACATCATGAACTAAATCGTTTAAATTCACAGTTGCGATATCTGATTTATTTTTTGAGAGTCGGCTATAATCAAGTAAAGATTTAATTAGGTTACCCATTCGAAATGCTGAAGAGGTAAGTTTTTCGAAGTATTTTTTTACGAATTCTTCGTCATGCAAATTTTGTTGGATAAGTTCGGAAAATGTTCTGATTTTTCGAAGCGGTTCCTGGAGATCATGAGAAGCTACATAGGCAAATTGTTCAAGCTCGCTGTTTTGTCGCTCCAGTTCAATCATATAATCACGTAACTGATCTTCGGCTATTTTTTTCTCGGTTAAATCGCGTGTTACTTTTGAGTACCCGATGATTTTATTGTTCTTATTATGCAAGGCCGTAATGGTAATACTTCCCCAAAAACGGGAACCGTCTTTTCTTACCCGCCACCCTTCATGAGATGCCTTTCCTTCATCCGCTGCAATTTTTAATAATTTGTCGGGCAAGTTATTTTTAAGATCTTCTTCGGTGTAAAAAATACTAAACCGTTTTCCAATCACTTCTGAACTTTTATAACCTTTGATTTTTTCAGCTCCGATGTTCCAGTCTTTTATGATCCCGTTTACATCTAACAAAATGATCGCATAATCCTGTATCTCGGAAACCATCTGATGATAACGTTCTTCGCTTTTTCTTAGTCTATCTTCTGCAATTTTTTTATCAGTGAGGTCTTTGGTTAGTTTTGAAAACCCAATAATGTTATTATGATCATCGTGTAAAGCCGTGATGGTGATACTTCCCCAAAATTTAGTATTGTCTTTTCTTTTTCTCCAACCTTCATAAGAAGCACTTCCATTGGTGGAAGCTTCATCAATCAACCGTTGAGGTAAGTTGGCAACCCTATCTTCCGACAGGTAAAAAATGCTAAAATGCTTTCCTAAAATTTCCTTTTCCGTATACTGTTTAATTTTTTGAGCACCTTTGTTCCAGCTTTGAATATATCCGTTTTTATCCAGTAAGATAATTGCGTAGTCCTGTATCTCCGCAATCATCTTGTAATAAAGGCTTTTATTGCCGTCTAATGTCAGCTTCTTTGTATCTATACCCACTTGAGATTAATTTCGTTAGCCATAACAGCTTCGCCTCATAAAATTTAATTATTGAAAATTTGCGATAAAATAACTTTTAACTCAGAAATACGTGCTGGCTTTTGGATAAAATCCAATACACCCAGCTTTTTGGTTTGCTCTACCACATTGCTTTCTGAGGTTGTTGAATACATATAAATTTTGGAGCTCTTAAATCGTTCTAAAAGGAGGA
>DASRRA010000537.1:0-8914 GCA_035696085.1 Bacteroidia bacterium
AATATCCTTTCGTTTGTTTAAGGACTTTTTTTCTTCTGGCTCTTGAGGCCACCGAGTTAACCGATCTAGGCATTTCTGTTTGTGTTTTTTGGTTTCAGCGTTCTTACAGTTAAAAGAAACTTATTACTGAGTACCTGGTTATTATTAGTTAAACTGTAATTAAAAATTTTCCTGGAAAATTATTTTCCAATTGTCAACATTGCTTTTACACGAGGCATATCAGTTTTATCAACTAAGCCAGCATGTGTTAAAGCACGTTTTGCTTTGGTTGATTTTTTAGTCAGGATATGGCTTTTGAAAGCATGCTTTCTTTTTACTTTTCCTGTTCCGGTAACTGAGAATCTCTTCTTAGCACTGGAATTCGTTTTCATTTTAGGCATCTTACTTTTTTATATTTAATTGTTACTTGTTATTCACTTCTTGTTAAGGATTACCACGTAGGCCCAAGCTGCGTGATCGGTAGCTTCTCAACCTTCGCTAAAGCTATGGCTGATGCAAAGCAAAGGATCATTTTTTCTTCGGTGCAATCACCATAATCATTTTTTTACCTTCCAGAATCGGCATTTGCTCTGCTTTACCGTATTCCTCCAACTCATTCACAAAACGAAGCAATAAAATCTCCCCTTGCTCTTTGAATAAAATGGAACGACCTTTAAAGAATACGAAGGCTTTTACTTTTGAACCTTCTTGCAAAAACTTAATAGCGTGATTCTTTTTAAAATTAAAATCATGCTCATCTGTTTGAGGGCCGAAACGAATCTCTTTAATGACTGTTTTCGCCGCTTTCGCTTTTAATTCTTTTTGTTTCTTCTTCTGATCGTATAAAAATTTCTTATAATCAACAACTTTACAAACCGGTGGTTCTGCATTGGGAGAAATCTCAACCAAATCCAAACCTGCTTCTCTTGCTATTTCTAGCGCCTTTTCTATCGGATAAATACCAGGTTCCAATCCTTCTGCAATCACACGTACTTCTTTTGCTCTTATACGTTCATTGATAGCATGTAAATCCTCTCTTCTTCTTTGACCACCTTTTCCAAAGCGGTTATCAGGACGAGGCCCGGTGCTCGGTGGAGCGCCTGCTGGTTTCACAAATTTATTTCCGCCCGGAGCCGGTTTACTAAATTTATTCCCTGTATTGTTAAATGGTGCTGCTATTGTTTGATCCTCCTTATTAATTAAAATCGTTTATAATTCTATATCTTCTAACTAAAAACCTGAACACGGTTTAGTATTTCATCATTAATTATTTTCGCAAACTCTTCTACACTAAAACTGCCTAAGTCACCTTCAGCTTGTTTACGAACAGAAACAGCATTTTCAGCTTCTTCTTTTTCGCCGACAATCAACATATAAGGCACTTTTTTCAATTCCGTATCACGGATTTTCTTCCCTATTTTTTCGTTTCTATCGTCTACGAGCCCGCGAATATCGTAATTATTTAGCAATTCTAAAACTTTTTTTGCGTAATCGTTGTATTTTTCACTAATTGGTAACACGGTGACTTGTTCAGGGGTTAACCACAATGGGAATTTACCTGCGCAATGCTCAATCAAAACCGCTACAAATCGCTCCAGGGAACCAAAAGGTGCCCTGTGAATCATAACTGGCCTGTGTTTTTGGTTGTCACTGCCCGTATATTCAAGTTCAAAGCGCTCCGGAAGGTTATAGTCCACCTGGATAGTACCCAATTGCCACTTACGGCCAATAGCATCCCTTACCATAAAATCCAGCTTTGGTCCATAAAAAGCCGCTTCTCCGTACTCTACAACGGTTTTTAAACCTTTTTCCTCCGCCGATTCAATGATTGCCTGCTCTGCCAGGCGCCAGTTTTCATCAGATCCTATGTATTTTGTCTTATTTTCCGGATCTCTTAAAGAGATTTGAGCCACATAGTCGTTGAAATCCAGTGCTCTAAATACATAGAGCACCAGGTCAATTACCTTACAGAACTCCTCTTTTACCTGATCCGGACGGCAAAATAAGTGAGCATCATCCTGTGTAAAGCCACGTACACGGGTTAAGCCGTGCAACTCTCCCGCCTGTTCATAGCGGTAAACGGTTCCAAACTCAGCATAACGAACCGGTAGGTCTTTATACGATTTGGGTGAAGCTTTATAAATCTCGCAATGATGCGGACAATTCATCGGTTTTAAGAAAAATTCCTCTCCTTCATGTGGGGTACGGATAGGTTGAAATGAATCAGCCCCATATTTTTCATAATGTCCTGATGTGATGTACAGGTTCTTGTTCCCGATATGCGGGGTTGCCACTTGCTGATACCCTGATTTGGTTTGTGCTTTTTGTAAAAACTGAACCAGGCGCTCACGTAAAGCCGCACCTTTAGGCAACCACAACGGTAAACCCATTCCAACTTTTTCAGAAAAAGTAAAAAGCTCTAACTCTTTACCCAACTTACGGTGATCGCGTTTTTTCGCTTCCTCCAATAAAACCAGGTAGTCTGTCAGGTCTTTTTGTTTGGTGAACGTGATCGCGTAAATACGCGTTAACATTTTATTTTTTTCATCACCCCGCCAATAAGCACCAGCCACATTCATAATTTTGGCAGCTTTGATGAAGCCGGTATTCGGAATATGTGGGCCACGGCACAAATCAGTAAAATCACCTTGTTCATAAAAGGTGATCTGACCGTCCTGTAAATTTTCTAACAGGTCAAGCTTATAAGGATCATTCTTTTCTTTGAAATAAGCAATCGCGTCTTTTTTTGATACCTCTTTGCGCAGGTAAACACTGTTCTTACGCGCCAGTTCCAGCATCTTATCTTCAATCTTTTTGAAGTCGTCCTGTGTAATGGATTGTCCTCCTAGATCGATATCGTAATAAAATCCATTTTCAATGGGCGGACCGATCCCGAATTTTGTTCCGGGATATAAGGCTTCAATGGCTTCTGCCATCAAATGGGCTGAAGAGTGCCATAGGGTTGATTTTCCTTCCAGATCATTCATGGTTAGCAACACCAGGTTTGCATCTGAATTAATAGGACGGGTTGCATCTACAACTTCTCCATTAATTTTCGCTGCTAAAACATTTCTTGCTAAACCTTCTGAGATAGATTGCGCTACTTGAAGCGCTGTAATTCCTTTTTCGTAAGTACGAACAGAACCATCGGGTAATGTGATATTAATCATAGTAGTAGTTTTATCCAAACACCCAAACAAACGGGCACAGGAGTTAGTGGATGCAAAGATAATTGTATTCAGAAGAAATACAAGGATAACGAATCGTTAAATTTAAAAGAGATATCTTTGAGTAAGAAAAAAGACTAACATTTCGCAATGCACTTTGATAATCCCATGTACAATAATGAAGAGTTCAGAAGAGATTTTGAAAGGAGGCTGTCGGAGCCTGATAAAGTAAATCCAATAAAGAAATGGGCGCTTAGGATTCTATGCCCTTTAATCGTATTCGGAATCCTATACTCTTTTTACACGGGTAATATGGACTTTTTGATCTATGCCAAGTATAAAGGTATAGTATACGTTGTCTTGATATTTGTAGTTTTACCCGTTAGTGCCTGTGTGTCCTGTTGTGTGTGGATGAAGGATGGGATTAACCATGGATTGTCGATAGCATTAATTCTATTTTTTGTGCACGGTCCGCTCGCTGTTTATTGGACAAAATATCATGAAATGGAAAGCTATCTAACTTCAGGAGTAAAAACAAAAGCGGTTGTAATCGAATCTTTTTATAGCAAGGGACCTCGATTGATGTACCAGTTTCAGGTAGATGAGAAAATATACACCTCATTCCGCTATAAGGATATTGGAGGCCACAGAAAAGGAGATACCTTGGAAATTATTTACTACAGAAAGGAACCAGTTATGAATACTTCTATTGAACTGTATATGGAAGACCTAAAAGATTAATTTAATCATCCAATTATTCTAACATCAATTTTTTCACTTTGCTGTAACCGTCCCAAATAACATCGCCGTCTGCATATTAACATCCGTTTGTGTGGCAAGCCGGATGGTGAACAATATTGAAATAAAGGTGATGATTGTGTTATTTTTTAAACCCGATCAGCATAATGATACAGCCTTTGTGTTCTGCATCCATGCTGCTTACAGCAGGCTTGTAAACGATATCATAAATTCCGGGTTTTAATGGTTCAAATACCCAGCGCATATTGGAAGCATTAATAGTTTGTTCGGCAACTTTTACGCTTGGTTTTTTCTTGTTATAGATTGTAATCACTACATCTTCGGTAAAACCGGCAGCGCAAAAAACAACTTTATAGGTTTGTTTATCAAAAGCTATAAATTCGGAGTGAATTTCTTTGGAGTTGGCAGTACTTGTTACAAAAGGAATTTCTTTGATCGAGAATCCATCGTATCGGTAGGGGGGATCAATTGCGGATTTATTGATTCCAACAATTTTTGCAACATCACATTGCGCCATTCCTAAACCATAAAACAATTGAAACAAAACAATAAATGAAATTCGGGTAGCTGCTTTCATTAAAAAATTGATTTGTGTATGCGAATGAAAAAACTATTTTTTCTCTTTCCCGTCTTCGAAATAGCTTATTAAAAGTACAATACAACCCGATTTGGGCGTACCGTCAGCACTTGCAGGAACTTCGTAATCGATGAAATAATTTCCGGATTTAGGTGGTTCAAAGGTCCAGAAATTATTATCTATTCCTTGTGAATTATCATATAGTTTTTTACGGCCGTTTTTGGTGGCTTTGTTTTTATTGTAAATATCAAGTTTTACGGGTTCTTCAAAACCATTGGTGCAGAAAATCAGTTTGTATTTTTGTCCTTCAAACGCGGTGAAAACAACTTCTACAATTTTCGGTTTTTTGTCAAATTTCAACTCGCTGATCACATAACTATCATATTTGTAAGGAGCCTTTACATTGGGCTTACAGGCTTTCATAATCTGCTTTGCACTGCACTGAGCAAAACCTGATTGTGCAGAAAAAACAAGCATACCCATGACAAGTATGCCTGCAATTTTAGATAAGAATAATTTGTTGTCCATTCAGTTTCAGTTTACTTGTAACCAACCATGAAAAGAATATATCCCGATAATTTTTGATCGGTGCTATCTGCCGGAACGTCGTAATCAACAAATAATTTACGTAAACGAGGTGCATCAAAAACAAGTTCTTTTTCAGTTGGTGCAATGCCTTTATTGGTAAAGATAGGATCTCTTTTTCCCGCATCTTTTGATTTGGTGTATACATTGATTCCAATCGGAGCATTGGGCATAGCCGTCAAATTGAACACAAGCCTGTATTTCTCCCCAACAAATACTGGGATTTCAACTTCCAGTTGTTGTGATTTTTTCTGATAATTAATTCTGGTAAATTTCTGACTATCGTATTTGTAAGGCTCCATCTTTTTTCGGCAGCTCGCTGTCAGTGCATTTTTATCAATATTGTCAGTTGCTTGAACAGGGGAAAAGGCGTAGGAAAATAGTAAACCAATAAAACTGATAAAAAATATTTTTTTCATAATAGTTGATTTTAATGTTATTTAATCAAATTAGAAATATTATCCATTTATGAATTTCGCACGCAGCTCCGAAATTCTTTTTGTCAATTTTAATACTTCATCATCTGTTAAAGTAATATCCTTGTCCTCATCCTCTTTTATTGGGTTGGCTTTTACTGAGGGTAAATTATCATAAATATCTTTTATCGATTGTACGTCCGCAATCAATCCATCAATTGCGGGATCTTTCTTTTGAACTGCTTTGAGTGCATTAATGATACTGCCTAATATTGACATTTGTTCTGTCAATTTTGTATTCATGGATTTGTCCTTGTTTTTCTCATAAATTTTAGAACCCAAATACATACTTTCTATCCATGCACCGGAGAATACGATGGCTGTAATTTGAGGTTGCTCGTTTTCATCCAGGTACATATCCGTTACCATTTGCAGTTCAGCAATGATATACGCAAGAGAATCTTCATTGTTTAGATTTTTCTCAAAACGTTTGGATAAATTGCTTTGTTCAAAAACACTTCCCATGCCCAGGCTTTCTGCTAATTGGCGGCAAAGTTTCATGTAGTTCTGCGCTTCCTGGTTTTGTTTATTGAGCACGCAATAGGATAAATCCGCACTATAAACACCCAGATTAAGGGATTTGCTTAGGTTGTTCGTGTATTTTGATGGATCTTTTGCTGCGGTTGTAATACCATCCTGATATTTTAACCCTGATTTCTTAAAAATTGAAGCGATCTGCAAAGGAGAAGGCAAAGAATAAGATACTGTGTTTGTTTCAGGCTCTTCTGCAACAACAGAATCTTTTGCAACAGTATTTAAATTGTCATCTTTTTGTGGTTCATTGCCGCATGCTGTAAACAGCATTCCCGCAACAATTAGCATCGCTCCTTTTACTACAAGTGATTTTTGAGTTGAAACCATTTTTTCGATTAATAAGGGGTTAATTACGATAGTTGAAATTTTTCAGAGGCTAAACTAAGAAAAATTGTTAATTAAAAACAAATATGTTTTTATTTATTTAAAGATAATTGCTTTTTGTGGATTATACCAATCACCCTACCTTTAAAACTTGTATTGACAAACGGGCTGTTTTTTGATTTCGATTGGATATGCTTTTGCTCAAATTTCCATTCTGAATCTGGGTCAAACAAGGTTATACAAGCGGGTTCTCCCTTTGAAATGGAAGGCTGCTTCAATTTTAAGATACTTCTCGGAGCACTTGTTAAGGCGGTTATAACTGTTTCCAGCTTGATTTTTTTCTTATGTGTATTGATAAGACTAAAGGCTGTTTCCAGTCCAATCATACCATTTGCGGCATGTGCAAACTCAATTTCTTTTGATTCAATATCCTGAGGGCGGTGATCTGTGGTAATTACATCTATGGTTCCATCCTGCAGTCCTTTATGCAGCGACTCAATATCTGCTTTGGTCCGTAAAGGAGGATCCAGTTTAAAGTTGCTATCAAAACCAGTTAGGATTGAATCATCCAATGCCAGATTGTAGGCCGTAACGGATGCCGTTACCTGTATTTTCTTTGATTTCGCATCGCGAATTAACTCAACCGACTTTTGCGTAGAAACATTTGCAATGTGAATAGGGGCATTGGTGTATTCGGCAATGGAAATGTTGCGCATCACCATTAGTTCTTCTGCCAAACCAGGTATTCCTTCTAACCCAAGGTGTGTAGAGGTTACACCTTCATTCATTTTACCATCATTGGAAATACTTTTTTCATTGCAATGCGTAATAATGGTTCCATCAAAATTCTGGATATACAACAGCGCACGTGTTAGCAATCCGGCATTGCTAATTGTTTTTTTATCATCAGAGAAAGCCACGGCACCGGCCAGTTTCATATCATACATTTCAGAAAGATCGTTACCTTCTTGTCTGTGAGATAAGGTTCCAATCGGGTGAATGCCAACAATGGCATCGGCTGTATTGTTTTTTATGTAGAGTACTTGCGATTTGCTATATACGGGCGGATTAGTAGAAGGTACCAGTGCCACATCTGTAAACCCGCCTGCAGCAGCGGCTCTTATACCACTTGCCAGATCTTCTTTATATTCGTACCCCGGGTCACAAAAATTAGCCTGCATGTCCAACCAGCCTACGGAAACGTGTAAATTATCCTGCTCAATAACCTTCACATTCTTTTCAGAGCGGATGGAAGCGGCAATATTCGTAATTACACCATTCTCAATGAGGATATCCAGTTTCTTGTCGTGATGCACGGATCCGGGTTGAATAACACGTGCGGCTTTAATTAGTATATTCATTTGCTCGGGTTAAGTAGATATAATTTCATAAACGGGATGGGAGTAATCTCAATAAAAGCGTTTCAACTGCCAGAAACAATAGCGTCAATATAATACACCATTTCCATAACTTTTTTCCCTCATTTTTGTCAATGATGGATGTTAAATTCTTTTCTCCGCTATCCAACAAGTGCATGTGATCTGCAGAGTTGGCCTCAATTAAGGCTTGCAATTCCTCTGCATTGTAACAAGTAAGATCTGATTCCTGGCGATTAAAATTAAATGACACAGGCATAATCTTCTCTTTGCCTGCATACAAGCTGTAATTTCCACCATCGCGAAGCTGGTTGTGAATATTGATTTGTGCTTTTGTATCAATGATTTTATGCTCTGGAATAATATCAAAATCACTTGCTTCTTTGCGCACGTGGTATACATTTTCTCCTGTAATTAACTGCGTCGTTTCCATTGTTTCATCTCTGCCAATGGTGTAAAAGAGTGGGCGCTGAACCTGACTGTTTAACGCAATCATATAAAGTGAGGGAACAAATAAAGCATGTTTTGCAAAATTGCTGAACTCACTTTGTAACGGCACAGCAGACAAGTATAAATGCCCATTGCCTATTTTATAAGTGCAAAGAAAATCATCCCCGTTTTGCAGGCGCAGTAAAAACTCTTCACGGCTACGTGTTGATTTCGTGAATACGTAATGGTTAAATACTTTCGGTAAATCAAGGTTAGCGGAAGCTATGTTTTTTTTGTCAAAAATATCCTGGTAAATGGCATGCTCCAGGTTGATTTTTTCAACCTTTGTATTGGCCGTATCCAGGCGTTCATAGTAATTGACTCCCAAACCGGACAGAAAATTTTTATAGGCTTCCAGGTCTGTCGCCGCAGCTGGAAAAATCAACACACTTCCGCCATTATTTAAAAATCGTTTTAGCTCCTGCCCAAGACCGGATGAAATGGTTTTGAGCTCGTTTAAAACAATCAGGTTGTAATTGATTAAAGTAGCATATTCCAATTTATTTTCTTCACTGTTTTTTAGAAGGAAAACAGAATCCACTCCAAACAAATTATTGAGATAAGGCGGGGTAGAAGCATTTACAACTGTTTCAGAGGGGTTGATGCACAATACGGAAATGTTTTTGGAAACTTCATAGCTAAAATAAA
>DASRRA010000538.1:0-2564 GCA_035696085.1 Bacteroidia bacterium
TTCATCTTCATTCATAAAATAACTCAACGCTCCGCTTGGACATCTTTTTACCTGGGCAATAATTTTTTCTGTCGTTGAACCTCCAGGCGTTATCCATGGCTTTTCTTTTGGTTTAAATACTTCTGGTAAACCGCGGACACATCTTCCGGAATGAATACAAAGATTAGGCTTCCATACGATAGTTACTTCTCCATTATAATATTTATAAGATGTTTGCGCCATAATTAAAATTAATACTTTCTTTCTTCGATAGAATCAAGAATAGTGCAATAGCTAACATAGCGATCGACATTTATTTTCTCATCTTCAACTGCTTTTTTTATGGCACAGCCGGGTTCATTAATGTGCTGGCAATTGTTAAACTGGCAATCATTGAGACGACTTCTCATTTCCGGAAAATAATGAGACAATTCCTGTTTTGAAATATCAACCAACCCAAATTCCCTCATCCCTGGCGTATCAATTATTTTTCCACCAAAAGGAAGGTCAAACATTTCGGCAAAAGTTGTTGTGTGTAAACCTTTGCCGCTCCATCCGCTTACATCCTGTGTTTTAAGTTCTAATTGCGGGCAAATAATATTTATGAACGAAGATTTGCCAACTCCACTATGTCCACTCAATAACGATATTTTATTTTTTAAAAGATCTTGTACTGTTTCAATCCCCATTTCTTTTTCAATACTTACAAGAAAAGTTTTATAACCTATTTCTTCATACATCTGTTTCCATTCAAAAAATTTTTCATCTTCCTTTTTCTTGTGCAGGTCAGCTTTATTAAAAACGATTGCTGCTGGTACGTGATACATTTCACAGGCCACAAGAAATCGATCAATAAATCCCTGGGAAGTTCTTGGCTCTTTTAAAGTAGCAAATAAAACAGATTGATCAAGGTTGGCAGCAATAATATGATGTTGGTATTTCTGTCTTGGTGATTGCCTGTTAACATAATTCCTGCGGTGGAGGATCTCATTAATGATAGCCGTGTTCTCTATTTCACTTTCAAGTTCAATATCCACTACATCTCCAACGGCTACCGGGTTGGTAGAAGTGATCCCGTCGATTTTGAAGATCCCTTTTATACGGGCATTGTATATTCTCCCGGCCTGATTTTTGACCGTGTACCAGCTTCCAGTGGATTTGTAAACAAGTGCCTTCATAAAACGAACCAGGTTAAACTGGTGGGTTAAAGCCTACCAGGGAGGGCAGGGATTCAGGGGAAAGATAGTAACAAATTGATAGTTGCATAAAATTTATAAGACTTGAAAGCGTTATTTACTTGTAGTATTTACGAGGCTTTTAAAGCCCAAAAACTTTGACTATTTTTAAAACTAAATTCAGCACTATGAATAAACTAATCCTCGCTACAGTACTTTGTTTTACAATATTGTTTTTTACTAATTGCAATAAAAACGATACCCCCCCGCCTTCAAACACAGATTACATTACAAAATCATCCTGGAAATTTAGCAGCGCCAAGGCAGGTGGTGTAGACGTTACTGCACAGGTTCCTGCATGTTTCAAGGACAATACAATTCTTTTTGTTGCTAATGGTAGTGGAACAATAACCGAAGGAGCTAATGTATGTTCACCGGCTTCGCCAGCTAACTTTACATGGGTATTTCAAAATAATGGTACTGAACTAAACATGAACACTCCGCTTGTTAGTGGTGGTTCGGGGGTATTTACAATTGTATTATTAAATGATGTGAATCTTGTGGTTTCTCAAAACATGACCATTGCACCATATCCACCAACTACGGTAGAGCTTACATTTATACATTAAAAGATTAGGAAAGATATTTACCAACAACAGGTAGTCTTCTTCCAACACCAAATGCTTTGCAACTGATACGAAGTATTGGACAAAATTGTTTTCGTTTGTATTCATTGGTGTTCACCAATTTTAAAACTCTGTCAACAAGCGCCGAATCGTATCCTTTTGCTTTTATTTCTTTTGGGCCATTGCGGAGTTCAATGTATTCATACAAAACTCGGTCAAGCGTATCATATTCCGGAAGACTGTCGCTGTCTTTTTGATTTGGTCTTAATTCTGCTGATGGGGCTTTAGTAATGATGTTTGAAGGAATAATTTCTTTTTCACGATTAATATATTTTGCCAACGCATATACCTGCGTTTTATAAACATCACCTAAGACACTAAGTCCACCGGCCATATCTCCGTATAAGGTTCCGTAACCAGTCGCTAATTCACTTTTATTTGATGTATTCAACAAAATATATCCAAACTTATTTGCAACAGCCATCAATAAATTTCCCCTCGTCCTTGCCTGGATATTTTCTTCTGCAAGTCCAAAGGGTAGGTTTTTATAAACCGGTTTTAATTCTGTAATAAAACTTTCAAAAATATTTTTGATTGGAATAATATTATGCTGGCTGCAGAGATTTATACTTAGCTTTTCCGCATCTTTTACTGAATGAGAGGATGAAAATTGAGATGGCATTAAAAGCACACTTACATTTTCTTTACCTAAAGCATGAACAGCCAATACTTGAGTGACGGCACTGTCAATACCACCACTGGCGCCAAGTATCGCTTTACTAAA
>DASRRA010000539.1:0-1845 GCA_035696085.1 Bacteroidia bacterium
GATATCCGTAAGACTGATGTCTGGTCGTTTCAGTAATTTGATTGCTTCAGAAATCCGAATATTGATCAAATAGTTGATCGGTGAAAATCCTGAATAGCTTTTTACTTTTTCATTGAATAGCGTTGTACCCAATCCAACCAATGCGGCCATTTCCTCTACTGTCCATTGATGAGAAAGATTTTGACGAAGTGCCTGCTCCAGGTTCATAAAGGTTTTGGGGAAATCACGACCGGGATTACTTTGTTTGGTAAGTTGTCTTATTATTAAAATAAAAAGCTCATCGATCAAATGATTAACTCTTGCATGATAACCCAATTCCTGGTTAAATAATTCCTGCTGTATTAATTTAAGAATCCTTGCTCCTTCATTGAATTTGGAAAGTATTGGCGAATTATTAGCTAACAGAATTTTACTGATAGCATGGGTCTCGTTTTCAGAGAGACCACTCCATGATCCCATGTTGATCCCGTCATCTTTCTTAAGTCGTGTATTCAAATGCATCCAGGAAAAGCAACCAATTTCTAAAACACCATTACTGCTTCCGAACTCCTGTTGTGGTAATATCAATGCTACATCGTTTGGGAATAAAGAATATTGCCCGCCGCCAAGCCACCACTCAAACTTTCCTTCGATCACACTAAAAATTTTTATGCCGTCAGAAGATATTTTTGGAAATGCATTTAAACGAATCGAAGAATTTTTTACAATGCCCAATTCAAGTATGTGCGGAAAAAACCGCAGTTCTTCAGAACTACCTTGCTTAAGCACAAATTGATTCATAATGGCATGTATGTCCGTTGCAGAAGACGGATACTCTTTCAATTAGCTATATTATAAAGAAAGGAAATTTATTTGATGCGGGTTGTATAAAATTCATCGGAGTTTTTTATTGGAAGTTTTACTGATGAATGTTAAGATTATTTGTATAACCAATCGATTTTCATCACTAAATAACTTGCTGTATGAAGAAAAAATCTATTCCGATAGTATCGGAAATCTGTCGTTTACCTCTTACATTTTTATTTTTACTTTTTCTCACTTCATTTTCTTATGGACAAACCGTAACTGGAAAAGTATCTCACGCAGACGGAAAACCTGTTACGGGAGCAACCGTTACCGTAAAAGGAAAACAAACGGCAACTTCAACCAATACCAGCGGGTTGTTTTCAATAAATGCTGCGGGTAATGATGTACTCGTCATTACATCCGTTGGGTTTGCTCCAAAGGAAGTGGCGGTGAATAATTCTTCTTCACTTACAATTACACTTGATGTGGAGTTACAAAACCTGGGCGAGGTGGTTGTAACGGCCCTGGGTATCACTAAACAAGCAAGAGGATTGGGGTATTCTGCCACAAATGTTAAACCGACTGATCTCACAATCAACAGAACGCCGAATGTTATAAATGCATTGCAGGGCAAGGTTGCAGGTGTAAATATTTCGTCGATGGGTACCGGGCCAGCCGGCACCTCTAAAATTCGTATTCGTGGTCAGTCATCGCTGGGCGGTGGAAGCACTCCTTTGATTGTTATAAATGGTGTACCTGTTGATAGGGGTAATTTCAATAGTGGCATGAGTCTCGGTGGCAATGCTAATGGAAGCACTGTTGGTGTAGCTGGCGGGGGCGTTTATTCGGATGGTGGTGATGCATTTGCAAGTATCAATCCGGATGATATAGAGAGTATGACCATATTAAAAGGAGCACCTGCTGCAGCATTGTATGGTTCCCGCGCAAAAGATGGTGTCATAATGATCACTACAAAATCAAAAGGTAAGGGCCGGGGAATTGGTGTAACATACAATCTTAACTATACAAATGAAACTCCTTTAGATTATACCGATTATC
>DASRRA010000540.1:0-20468 GCA_035696085.1 Bacteroidia bacterium
GAATATGTGGAACTCTATAATAAAACAACTGTTTCTGTTTCAATAAAGAACTGGAAGCTTTGTGTGGGAACAACCTGCAAATCCATACCGGATGTGAGCATTCCGGCAGACAGTTTTTTGGTGTTAACATCTATGACGGCGATGGCAATGTTTCCAGCTGAGGTGAATGTGGTTGGAATAAGCAGCTTTCCGGCACTTACGAATACCGGGCAAATGCTGCAATTGCTGAACGCGGAAGGGAATATCATTTCTGTGATCAGCTATACGGACAATTGGTACCAGGATACGTTTAAAAAAAACGGCGGATATAGCCTGGAACAAATAGATGCAGGTAATCCCTGCGGTGGAATGGATAATTGGAAGGCCTCGGTGGATAAAACCGGTGGAACTCCGGGGAAAAAGAATTCAGTAGCTGGAACGCATGCAGACAATATTCAACCGGCAATCCGCCAGGTAAGTATGCAATCGTCTACTGAACTGGAATTGTATTTTTCTGAAGCGATGGATAGTATGACGCTCTTTGATAAGGCTTCCTATGCGATCACAACTATTGGAAATCCTATCCAGGTCAAAGCAACTAAACCCATGTATGATCGGGTACAGTTAACTTTTGGGACAGCACTGCAAGAGCAAACAGTTTATACCTTAACGGTGGACAGGAAGCCTTGTGATTGCGCCGGAAATAAAATCCAGGAGAACAGCCATACACAGGTTGCTATCCCTATGGAGGCAAAACCAATGGATATTATATTGAATGAGGTTTTATTTGATCCTAATCCAAACGGAGTTGATTTTGTAGAAATTTACAATCGCTCTTCAAAAACAATCGACTTGCGCACCCTTTTCCTGTGTCATTTTGATTCCGTTCAAAACCTGACATCATCCGTAGAACGTATAACAACAGATGGGTGTTTGTTTTTTCCGGGGACCTATTTGGTATTAGCGGAAAATACAAACATGGTAAAACAGCAGTATCAAACGTTGGATCCAAATGCATTTTTACAGGTTGCCGGATTACCGGTGTTGAATGCTGATAAAGGAGATATTGGTCTAAAAACAACAGATAAACTGATTGATTTTTTTTGCTATGATGCTGACATGCATTTTGGTTTATTAAAGGAGACAAAAGGGATTTCATTGGAACGAGTAAGTCCTGAACAAGCTACAAATAAACGAACAAACTGGCATTCGGCGTCTTCAACAGTTGGTTTTGCAACGCCAGGTTTTAAAAACTCGCAATTTGTGGAGGCTACGGAAGCAACAGATGCTGTAAAAATCTTTCCTGAAACATTTACGCCGGATAATGATGGCATTGATGATGTGGTAAACCTAAGTTATCAATTAGAAGAACCCGGATGGAGTGCAGGTATTTTTATTTATGATATGAGTGGAAGACTCGTGAAAACGATTGCAAATAATGACCTTATCGCAACACAAGGTATTTACACCTGGGACGGAACAAATATGGAACGGGGTAAAGAAACCATTGGGGTTTACCTCATTTTTATACAATTTTTTAATCTATCCGGAAAAGTAAAAGCATATAAAAAAATATGTGTTTTATCGGGAAAAAACTAAAATTAAAGTGTCCGTATTTGCGCTGTTAAAATATGTTAAGCAGCCGACAATAAGCAGAGAATAGCCTATTTTTGTAAGAATTGTGACACATCAAAAATGAATAAAAACAATATACGGATCATTACAACTATAGCTAGTCTGGCATTAGCGGGGATCATTGTAATTCAGGTATATTGGGTAAAAAATGCTATTGATCTTGGCAAGGACCGTTTTGAACAAAGTGTAAATGAAGCGCTGAATAATGTTGTTTACCGTTTAGAGAAACACGCAGCAGCAGCACAAATCCGCAAAAAATTTAATTTTCGTAAACAAGGTATCCGGTTTTTTAGTCCTGTTGATTCATTAAAATATTCCTGTAGTTTTATTCCTGATTCCTTATCTGATTTGCAAAGTTTTTCTGCAAAGAAAAAGAAAACAAATCTTCAAATCTTAGAAGAATATACCGCCGACTCGAATGGTGTGGTCATAAAAAAAATGCGCCAAAAAAATTATTGTTGTGACACGACTTCTAAAAATCTGGAGACACGTTTGGAACAAGAAGGCCCGTTTTCGCTTCATCAATTTGATTCTTTGAAAATCGGTACCGAGTGGCTTTCTCATAAAAATAATATGGTAAATGACATTTTTGATGAGTTGATTAGCATAAATATTTATAACGGACAAAATCCGAAAATCGATACGATGTTGCTTGATTCCATTATTCGTTTTGAATTGATGCAAAAAGGAATTTATGCGAATTTTATTTTCAATGTATTTCCAACGAAAAACCTTCCGGACAATTTTGCTTCCTTACCAAGCGGACAGCAATCTATATTAACCTCTCCTTATAAAATTAACTTGTCGCCTGACAATGTTTTTATTCAACCGCAATTTTTATCGGTTTATTTTCCAAGACAAAATAGTTATTTGCTCCAGTCGATGTGGGTGCTGTTAGGGATTAGCATTTTATTTATGCTGGCGCTTATTTTTTCATTTTACTATACCATCTCTACCATTTTCAAACAAAAGAAACTATCAGAAATTAAGAATGATTTTATCAGCAACATGACGCATGAGTTTAAAACTCCAATCTCTACCATTTCTTTAGCATGTGAAGTATTGGGTGATAAATCAGTAGAGAAATCGGAGGAGCGTGTGAGCAATTATGTAAAAATGATTAAGGATGAAAACAAACGATTGAGCTTGTTGGTGGAAAACATTCTTCAAACAGCAATTTTGGATAAAGGGCAATTTAAATTGAAAATACAAGCCATCGATATCCACACACTTATCGAACAAACCATTACGAATATTAAGTTACAGGTAGAAAATAAAGAAGGTGAAATAAGCGTTCAGTTAAACGCTGAAAATTCAATCGTGAATGCAGACAGGGTTCACGTAACGAATATCATCTTCAACTTAATTGACAATGCATTAAAATATACATATGAAAAACCGCATATTTTAATAAGTACCCGTAATGCCATCGGTGGAATTTTAATTTCAGTAAAAGATAATGGTATTGGAATTAGTAAAGAAAATCAGCGACGCATTTTTGATACGATGTATCGTGTACCAACCGGGAACATTCACAATGTTAAAGGGTTTGGGTTGGGATTGAGTTATGTAAAAGCGGTTGTAGAGAAGCACGGTGGTTCAATCAGCGTGGAGAGTGAGCTGGAGAAAGGCAGCGAGTTTACCGTGTATATTCCGTTTAACGAGCCTCAACAATAAAAAATTACAAAAAAATTATCTATTATGGAAAAGATAAAAGTGTTATTAGTGGAAGATGATTCCAACCTGGGAAATCTTTTAAAAGAATATTTAGAAGCAAAAGGTTTTTCAACTGTTTTGGCGGTTAATGGGAAACAAGGGTATGAGCTTTTCTCCAAGGACAAATTCAATATTTGTATTTTGGATGTGATGATGCCCATAAAAGATGGGTACACATTGGCAAAAGAAATTCGGGCGCTGGATGAAAATGTTCCGATTGTATTTTTAACTGCTAAATCCATGAAAGAAGATGCTATAGAAGGGTTTAAAGTTGGTGCAGATGATTACATTAACAAACCGTTTAGTATGGAAGAATTGCTGCTGAGACTGAAGGCCATTATTCGCAGAACAGAAAATAAGAACACCAAAAATTCGGACCAGACGGTATTTAAAATTGGCAATTATAGTTTTGATTACAGTCATCAAACTCTTACGTTGAATGACGTAGCTCAGAAATTAACCACGAAAGAAGCAGATTTGTTAAGACTTTTATGCATCAATGCGAATGATGTACTGGATCGCAATTTTGCACTAAAATCCATTTGGAAGGATGATAATTATTTTAATGGTAGAAGCATGGATGTTTATATTGCGAAATTGAGAAAATATTTGAAAGAGGATTCAAAGGTAGAGTTGATCAATGTACATGGGAAAGGATTTAAGTTGATGTCCAGTTAATGATCTTTGATGCGGATAAAATCATTAATCTTTTAAAGTCACTCGGATATTATATAATTCTATTCGGTATTGCTGCCATTCTGCATCATTCTTCTCCTGGAGGACCGTGTGTACCAAGCGGAGGAATGTTATTCATTTTATTTGCTCTTCCTGTGAGCGCTGTGATATTGGTGATTCGGAACGGTTACTTGTTATATAAAGGGAAAAAGGAACACATACTGTCATTATTATTTCATATTGTTTTGATATTGGTTTGTTTAATATCAGCTGTAATAAGCAGTTTTTAATCTCTGAAATTATTCCTGCCCCGGATGAAAGGTTTTCACGGCCTGTTTTAATACATCTTCTTTATAAAAAAGCACATCTTTAAATTCCCCTCTGCTAAACATCTCCGCCTGATCATTGAAATGCGGGGATGCCGGAGAACCACTTTCTCCTCCAGCTAAAAGTGATCTTGCTTTTATTTTTTCTCCAAACTCAACAACGCAAATAAAACTATTGCCATTGTAACCGTATCTTTTTTTAGTTCCGGGATAAACCTGGCTTCTGTAACTGGGCAGTGTTCCCCAGGCAGAGGAAGCGAATCCTACAGGAATGCTTTTTTCATCATCCTTGTATTGTAAATCGAGTTGACCGGATAATCGTTGATAGCGGTTGATATCACCCCAGGCCACCTGCCAGGAACCAAACGTTGTTTTCAATTGCAAAACAGTGGTTGAGAAGGCTTTCAATAAATCAACAGGGGAAGCAGTAGAAAGATATCGTTTTGTTTTTTCTACAGTGTTTAGGTTGTAGGGATCAGGTATTGCTGTTAGCGCGATGGCAGGAGATAATTGTTCTGCCCAGTGAATGGCAAGTGTAGTAGCAACCGATTGTTCATTGCAGTGATAATCCCAGGTTTTTAATACGGCAATGGGTTCAAGCAATAAGGTATAGAGTGAATCCGCAGGAAGTATACTTTTTTCAAAGGCACTTACAAGTGCAGGAATCATTAATTCAAACGCTGGCATATAAGTATCGTATCCGGCAGCAATGACTGTGTTTAAAGTATGCGGCTTTTGTTGTTGCTCCAATACTCTTACGGCATTGATGCCTCGAAAATTTTCTCCATCGGGTGCAAAATAGCTGGGATAGTTTTCTTTTTTCGGACTGTTTTTTCCGGCGCATGTGAAAGGTGTGGAATTGCAGTTTTGTATCCAACCGTTCGATGGGTTGTAGAGATGTACAGAAGCATCCACGCTGTGTAGCCCGTTCCATTCGGTTGCTTTGGTGGTACCATCCACCGGTTTTGACCAATCATAGGTTGTATCACGTATCGGAATAAAATTTCCATGCCAGTAAGCGATATTTCCTTCTGCATCAGCATATACGGTATTGTTGGATGTATTTGCCAGGAGATTCATCACTTCTTTGTACTCCGCAAAGCTCTTTGTTTTAGTACGTTTCCAGCTTTGTATTAAACTCGTCATGGAACGGTTGTTTGATTTCAAACTCAGGTAAGCACCATTACGTTTGGCCATGACTGGGCCATGCCCGGTATAGGCTGCACGAATCGTTTTTTCTTTTATTTGATTTCCTTTTAAGTAGCAAAGTGTGATTTGTTTTTGGCGAATCGGTTTTTGCAGCCTCTCATATTCATAATACCACTTGCCGTGATTGGAATGAATTTTTTCAATGTACGTATCTGCTACGTCTACATAGCTGGAGGTATGCATCCAACCACAATGTTCATTAAAACCCTGGTAAACGAAGAATTGTCCCCAGGTAACAGCACCATACGCATTCAATCCTTCTTCACTCACCACATGCACTTCGGGACGAAAATAAAACGTCACATGTGGGTTGATATAGAGGATCGCATGATGGGATGCCGTGATACTTGGAGCGAAGGCAAAGCCATTGGAACCGCTGGGATTTTCTTCCTTTGCAAGAGGTATGATCGTGAGGCTATCTTTTTCCAGGTATAAATTTTTTACCTCCCTACTGGAGATATCAGCTGTACTGATAGCACCGATACTACCATCTGTCCACAGCAAATGAAACCAAGGTTGAAATCGATTTAATAACAATGGTTGCACCTGGGGGTTTTTGTATAAATAGTAATTGATGCCGTCGGCATGTGCGTTTAATAATTTCTTCAACCAATCGGGAGCAACTTTGTAATCGGCCTTTGCTGCGGCAGAATCAATTAATAAACGTATCAATAAATCATCGGTCAATTTGCTTTCACCTTTTACTTCCGCTAAACGCCCGAGCTTTTCAATGTAATTCATTTCAACGCGTTGAAAATCATCTTCACATTGCGCGTACATCAAACCGAATACTGCATCGGCATCTGTTTTTCCATAGATGTGTGGAATGCCCCAATTGTCGCGGATGATGGTTACTTGTTGGGCTTGCTGTTCCCAACGTGCGATTTCTTCTTTGGAAAAGGATTGCGCCATGAGTTGAAGTGGAAGCAGAAAAAGAAGAAGGATATATTTCGTTAAAAAGGATTTCAAGAAAATTTTATTTTTATAAAAAATAGAAATATCTATTTGTGTTTTATAAAGATAAAAGTATAAACTTTTTGAGAAAAAGAAACTTTCTATTCTTGTAGTTTATCTTATTTAGCCTCCAGGTAAAAGGTCAGGAGCGAGAAGTAACTATTTATGGAAATGTTTATTTAATTGCCCAGAGTAAAATTGACCAGATATTTGACTTAAAATGAAAAACCCCTTCAAAACACTGTGTTTTAAGGGGTTTTCTGTTGTCCGATCAGGTCTCGAACCTGAACTCTTCTGGACCAAAACCAGACGTGTTGCCAATTACACCATCGGACAATTTCCAACCTTTGTTTTAAGGATTGGGCTGCAAAAATAATAAATATATTTTATACACAAAATTTATTTTAAAATCTTCCTGAAAGATCCCGTTTTAAGCCTGATTTTGATTATAATATTTTAACACGCATCCGTTCAATATATTTTCTATCTTCGCAATCGTTTTTAAAATAAATTAAGCACCCAAAAATCATGAATACGTCTAATTATCAGCGTCTTAATAACATAGTCGGTTGGTTTGTGTTTCTTATAGCCGCATTTACCTATTTGAGTACGATTGAATCAACTGCTTCTTTCTGGGATTGCGGTGAGTACATTGCCTGCGTGTATAAATTAGAGGTGGGTCACCCTCCGGGAGCTCCGTTATTCTTGCTGATTGGTCGTTTTTTTAGCTTATTTGCTATGGGCGATACGGCAAAAGTTGCCTTAATGGTGAATGCCATGTCGGCCTTGTGTAGTGCCTTTACTATTTTATTTTTATTCTGGAACATCACTTTTTTTGCACGTAAGCTATCCAATCAAACGGGCGAACTGACCAAAGGAAAAATGATTGCCATTTTCGGATCAGGTGCAGTAGGTGCGTTGGCGTATACATTTAGTGATTCATTTTGGTTCTCCGCTGTGGAAGGTGAGGTATATGCGATGTCGAGTTTCTTTACAGCCATTACCTTCTGGGCTATTTTGCGTTGGGAGCGGGAAGCAGATCAACCGCATGCGGATCGTTGGATCATTTTAATTGCTTATTTGATTGGCCTTGCGTTGGGTGTCCATTTATTGAATCTGTTGGTTATCCCGGCTATTGTATACATTTATTATTTCAAAAAATACGATAACGTTACTACTAAAGGCATCATCATTACCGGTGTTCTTTCTGTTATCATTTTAGGGATTATCCAGGCGGGTATCATTCCTATTATTGTAAAATTAGCAGCATGGTTTGAAATTACTGCTGTAAACAACCTGAATTTACCTTTCAACAGTGGAACAATCATTTATGGAATTCTGATAATTGGCGGTATCATCTTCGGGTTGCGTTATACAAAAACAAAGGCGAAACCTATTTTAAATACGATTATCCTTTGCTTTACCGTAATCTTAATTGGTTATTCCAGCTTCTTTGTATTGGTCATACGCTCTCAGGCAAATACACCAATGGACGAGAACAACCCGGAAAACGCCGTTAACCTATTATCTTATTTGAACCGTGAGCAGTATGGTACATGGCCGGTAGCATATGGACAATATTTCTCTGCTCCGCTTGACCATGAGAAGCCCTATAAAGATGGCAATCCACTTTATGTAAAGGATGAGAAACAAGGAAAATATGTGATTTCTTACGACCGTAAAGGTTCTATTCCAAATTACGATGATGCGTTCTGTACGCCATTTCCGAGAATGTGGAGCGATCAGCCTCAACACGTACGTGGATATAAAGCCTGGACAAATCCACGGAACTACAGACATAAGAATGCTATTAACCCTCAAACAGGAGAGACAGAATCAATAGAAGTACCCACATTTGCTGAGAATTTGAAGTTCTTCTTTAAGTATCAAATTGGTCAGATGTACGGACGCTACTTCTTATGGGATTTCGTAGGCCGTCAGAATGAGATCCAGGGTCATGGACAACCACACGAAGGAAACTGGATGACCGGTATTCCGGGATTGGAAAATCCAAATATTGGAGGCATTACCACCGGCTTGCCAGATGGGTCAGACAACAACAAAGGTAAAAATGCATTGTATGGTTTACCATTAATTTTAGGACTTATCGGGTTGTTTTATCATATTAAAAAAGACAATCGCAATGCAGCTGTTGTAGGGTTGTTATTTTTCTTTACTGGGCTCGCGATCGTTATTTATTTGAATCAACGGTGTTTTGAGCCGCGTGAGCGTGATTATGCCTATACGGGATCCTTCTATGCCTTTGCCATTTGGATAGGCCTGGGTGTATGGGCAATTTATAATTTCCTTCAAAAGAAAGTGAGCCAGACCGGAAGTGCCGTTATTGCTACAACCGCTTGTTTATTGGCTGTACCAACCATTATGGCAAAAGAAGAATGGGATGATCACGATCGTTCTGATCGTTACATTGCAAGAGATTTTGCTGCGGATTACCTGAACTCCTGTGCACCTAACGCAATTTTATTTACAAATGGAGATAATGATACCTTTCCGCTTTGGTATGCACAAGAGGTAGAAGGTATACGTACAGATGTACGCGTTATCTGTCTGGAATTATTAAATACAGATTGGTACATTGATCAGTTGGTGCACCGTGCGTATAAATCAGCACCTGTTCCATTCTCTTTGAAAAAAGAGCAATACAGAGAAGGAACAAGAGATGCTGTATTCTTCATGGATAGAGGAATTAAAGGATATATCCCGGTGAAAGAATTAATGGATTTTGTATCTAGTGAAGACCAGGCGAATAAGATCGATTATGGAAACGGAAGATTCTATAGTTATTTCCCGACAAAGAATATGCGCATACCGGTTGACAGTGCAACGGTTGTAAATAATGGAACGGTTCCAAAAGCATTGGCGAATCGTATTGTTAAAAATATTGATTGGACGGTGACAGGTAATGGAAATTATGTTCAAAAAAATGATTTGATGATCATCGATTTATTGGCACATAACAATTGGGAACGTCCAATTTACTTTGCAGCTACCGCTCCTGCAAGCTCTTATTTAGGGCTTTCACAATACCTTCAATTGGAAGGGTTGGCTTATCGACTGGTTCCTATTAAACAAAATGAACAGGAGTCGCAACAAGAAACACGTATTGCAACAGATACCATGTACAACAATGTGATGAACAAATTTGTATGGGGTGGAATGGAAGTAAAAGGGAAATTCCTGGATGATGTATTTGTTCGCTCTTGCGCGTTAAATGTTCGTCAACGTATGGCTGCATTGGCTTCAGCATTGGTTGATGAAGGAAGAAAAGATAAAGCAATTAAGGTATTGGATAAAATTGTGGAGGTGACACCTCAGGAAAATGTACCTTATGATGTAACGATGTACGCCGTTATTTTATCATACTACCAGGCTGGTGCGATGGAAAAAGCAAATGAAATTTCAAAGAAGGTATTTGATAATTTTGAAACTAACATCAAATACTATTATTCATTTGATAGAAAACGATTACCCGAGTTTGGCAATGATCCAAGCCAGGCACAGGATATCCTGGAGCGCTTGATTTATTTTGCAAACAATTTCAAACAGCCGAAACTGGCAGAGGAGTTTGAGGCCCGTTATAAACAACTGGTA
The DNA here is from genome assembly GCA_035696085.1 of Bacteroidia bacterium. Lineage (GTDB taxonomy): Bacteria > Bacteroidota > Bacteroidia > 2-12-FULL-35-15 > 2-12-FULL-35-15 > 2-12-FULL-35-15. The sequence continues at coordinate 10,107 of DASRRA010000540.1, forward strand.
CAGACCTACCATTTAAGTTCGGGTCAACAACCACAAGTACAAGAACAACAATAAATAAAAAATGCGCTCCACCTGAGCGCATTTTTATTTATAGCTATTTTTACAACATGTATTCCGTTCGTCCGCCTTCCTTACTCCGAAAACTATATGCTGCCGGTATATGGAGAATGAGTACGCAGGAAAGAAAACTCTACCTCACCTTTGATGATGGGCCCATACCGGAAGTGACACCCTGGGTGTTGGATGTGTTGAAAGCAAATTCAGTTTCTGCTACATTTTTTTGCGTAGGAGAAAATGTAAAAAATAACAAAGCTATTTATGAACGAATACTACAGGAAAATCATGCTGTAGGAAATCATACTTATAATCATGTGAATGGTTTTAAAACGCCCTTAACTGATTATATCAACAACATAGAGGAGTGTGCGGCTCTTGTCGATACAGGGCTTTTCAGACCACCATATGGCCTTATCCGAAAAAAACAGCATGAATTGGTTTCACAGCAATTCACAGTTGTTATGTGGGATGTACTTAGCAAGGATTATGATGTGCATACAAGTCCAGAGCAATGTTTGATTAATGTATGCAGCCATGTGCGTAATGGATCCATCATCGTATTTCATGATAGCATCAAGGCAAAGGAAAATATGCAATATGCGTTGCCACGTTTCATTGAATTTGCAAAGAAAGAAGGGTTTGAATTTGGGAAGTTGTAATTAATTGCAAGCTTACGCACAGTTCTCGACTCCGCTCGAACTGACACTGTCGCACGGAGCATCACTTAAAATAAAAAATTATCTCAACCGCATTGCAACATACGTTTCTGCTACAGGTAAGGACTGTCTGCAATAATCCAGTTTTTGTTGAATAGAAGGAGGATAAACAGTTACTTCTTTAAAACCAAACGGGCTGAAGAAATCAGGAATGATGCAAACCAAATAAATGGGTTGCTGTTGTTGTTTGATGAGCATAGCCGTAATGGCTTTCCCTATTCCTGTATTGCGATGTGAGGGAATAACTCCGAGAGAACACAATTCTATACAATCCTCATGTTGCCATAAACGGCCAAAACCTAGCAATTGATGTGCATCGAAAGCAGCACAGAATTGTTCCTTTTCCAATTCACGGTCATCCAATTCAAATGCTTGAATATAATCGCAAACGCGTTTAAAGTCTTGCTCAGAGGGTTTGGAGAAATGGAGCTGCATAAGGAGTAAAATCCGGTTACTAAAATAGATGCATTAGTAACCGGAATTTAAGAATTAGTGATGATGTCCGTGTTCACCATGCACGTGTCCATGTGCAACTTCTTCTTGTGAAGCGTCACGGATATCTAAGATTTCGCCTTTGAAATGGAGGTCTTTTCCCGCCAATGGATGGTTAAAATCCATTTTTACAAATTCTGCCGTTATTTCTTCAACCTTACCATATAGGCGGTTTCCATCATTATCAACCATTGGTAGTGTTACACCAACTTTTACATTCTCAGCATCCAATTTCCCATCTTCTCCCAAAAAAGCGTCAATAGGAATCATGACAACATGTTGTTCATCACGAACACCATAACCACGTGCATGGTCAATGAAAAAATCAAAATTATCACCTGCTTTTTTACCTTTCAAATTGTTTTCAAAGTCTTCCAATAAACCTCCTGCACCAAATAGAAAAACGAAAGGATGTTCCTTGCTGGTTTGCTCTATTTGTTCTCCAGTTGCTTTAAGCGATAAATTATAATTTACCGAAACCACTTTATTGTTTTCAATAACCATTGTGTAGATTTTTAAATTAATAATTGAGGGGTCAAAAATATAGCAAATCAAGTAATTAAAGGACAAAAAAAAGACTTATTTTCGAAAAAGAGCAGCATTTTAATTAAAAGACTGGCCAATCTATGGCCTAAAAAAGGAAGTGAACGAAAAATAATGAATACTTGGAGAGAGAGATTTTATGAATAAATACGTAGCTTTACTGTCTTGTTTTTGAGAACGTAACAATAAATTATCTTATGGACTATCCGAATTTGATCAGCAGTAAATTACCAAATGTAGGAACGAATATTTTTTCAGTGATGAGTAAACTGGCAACAGATCATCAGGCAATTAACCTTTCGCAGGGGTTTCCGGATTTTCATTGCAGCCAGGATTTGGTAAGCCTGATCAATAAGCACATGAAAGCAGGGCACAACCAATATGCTCCAATGCCAGGAATAGCGGCACTTCGTGAGATACTTGCACAAAAAACGGAAGAGTTGTACGGGGCAAAATATGATCCTGAAACGGAAATAACTATTACAGCGGGAGGAACACAAGCCATCTATACCGCAATATCAGCAGTGATCAGAGAGGGTGATGAAGTAATTGTTTTTGAACCGGCGTATGATTGTTATCAACCTGCAATTGAAATGAATGGTGGCAAAACGGTTTACCTTCAACTGAAAGCACCGGATTATACAATACAATGGGATCAGGTAAAAAAAGTAATTAATCATCGCACAAAGATGATTATCATTAATACACCGCATAACCCGACGGGAAGCGTGCTGTCGGCGAATGATATGAAGGAGTTGGAAAAACTGGTAAAAGGAACAGAAATATTGATCATCAGCGATGAGGTGTATGAGCATATTATTTTTGATGATAAGAAACATCAGAGTGTTGCGCGTTATCCGGTTTTAGCGGAGCGTAGTTTTATCATTTCTTCATTTGGGAAAACATTTCATACCACCGGCTGGAAAATGGGCTATTGTGTGGCACCGAAACAACTCATGGCCGAATTCAGAAAAGTACACCAGTTCCTGGTTTTCTCTGTAAATACGCCTATTCAGCATGCCTTAGCGGAGTATTTAAAAGAGAAAGAGCATTATCAGGACTTAAATAAATTTTACCAGGAAAAGCGTGATTACTTCGCCAAGTTAATCAAAGGATCGAAATTCAAATTTACCCCGGCTGCAGGAACATATTTCCAATTGTTGAGTTATGCGAAAATGAGTACTGAAAAGGATACAGCGTATGCGGTAAAACTAACAAAGGAAAACGGAATTGCCTCTGTTCCTATTTCTGTATTTTATCACGAGGGAACGGATAATCATGTATTGCGTTTTTGTTTTGCAAAGAAGAATGAAACATTGGAGAAAGCAGCAGAAATTTTAAATAAAATTTAACCAGCCTTCGCTAAAGCTTCGGCCGGCGCGGTAAATAAAGGCATTTTCAACTTAATATCATGAACGATTTAAAAGTAACACTCATTCAGTCGAACTTGTTTTGGGAAAACAAACAAAAAAACCTGGAACAGTTTTCTAAAAAAATAGACGATGTAAATGAAGTCACAGATTTAATTGTGCTTCCGGAAATGTTCAGCACAGGATTTAGCATGAATCCAGAAAAGCTTGCTGAGAACATGAATGGAGAGACTGTAAAGTGGATGAAAGAAAAAGCACAAAAGAAAAATTGTGTGGTGACAGGAAGCTTTATTTGTGAAGAAGGAGGACGTTATTACAACCGTTTGTTATGGGTGAATCCTAATGGGACGTATGTAAAATACGATAAACGCCATCTATTCAGCATGGGAGATGAGCATAATCACTATGCTGCCGGTGAAGAAAAATTAATTGTTGAATTGAAAGGCTGGAAAATTTGCCCATTGATTTGTTATGACCTTCGCTTTCCTGTTTGGGCCAGAAATACAAAAGAAGCATCTTACGATGTACTGATCTATGTTGCCAACTGGCCGGAAAGAAGATCGTATCCATGGAAAACATTATTGCTGGCACGTGCTATTGAAAACCAAAGTTATGTGATTGGATCAAACAGAGTGGGTGTGGATGGTAATGATATCAGTCATTCCGGCGATTCGGCCGTAATTGATGCAAAAGGAGAAATCATCAGCAAAATAAAACCAAACGAAGAAGCGACAGAGACAATCACCTTGAGCTATTCAAACCTTGTAGAATTCAGAAAACAATTTCCTGCGATACTGGATGCAGATCAGTTTGAAGTGAAGTCAATGACAACCTCCGTTGTGTAAAAAATTACAATCACTGAACCAGGTTACTTTGGTTCAGTGATTGTCCATTCCAGGTCCTGATCCCAATTGGATCGAATATTTACGGCTTCTACGTTATAGATAACTTGTTCAGGCTGTTTCTTTTCTAAATAATTTCCGACATCCCATTTCCCATTTTTATTTTTATCAAAAATAACTTTCAGTTTATAAACCATTGGATTGAGGTAGTCATAGAAAATGGTTTCAGGTTGGGAAATTATATTTTGACGAATAATGTTTTCTTTATCATCGAGTAGTTGAACAATAAGATTTCCGGGAATGTTTTCAAATTTTAATTTCAACTCTACGGTACCATAATATTTTTCTTCACGCGTTCTCCATTTAAATCGAATGGTATCGTTTTTAAGCCCGAAGAAATCGGTGAATGTACCGGAAGGAATAAGTAAGTCATACGCTGCATTTTCCTTCAGGATGGGGTTTTTGGTTGATTTAGTTGTTCCCGTATTTTTTGCCGGTTTCTGATTCGTAGTAAGTATTATTGCAGAACGCAGAGAATCCAATTTTTTATAAGCCAATGGCAATTTTTTGTAGGACAAAGTATCTTGCTTTAACAGAATAGGAGTTGAGTCATTGATTTTTTCAATTGGATGTGAAAAGAGCAATACCAGTGGATTGTTTAAATCAACTTCTCCGCTTAAAGGATTAACAGGCGTTAATTTGAAACCACCCCTGCTTGTGTTTTTGGTAGCAGTTTCTTTTTTCATCAATTTATTGAATCGAACAGTATCCAGGATACTGCTGCCATTTACGGATTGGATAACCAGTGAATCTTTATCGATGTGATCCATCCAAAGTGTAATAGAATCTTTCATTTTCGAATATTCTACTAATTGTTTCACACCAATGAATTGATCCTTGTTTAATATATTTAAATGAAGGCTGTCCGTACCTTTATTAAAAATGAATACAAATTTTCCATAATTAATCTGGCTATTTTTTTTAAGAAAAACTTTTTTTGCTTCTTCCTGGAACAAAGGAATAGATAGTGCTTCGCTTTTTCCGGCTTCCACCAGGGAATCCAGGAAACCAATCACTTCGCCTTCATTATATTTATAATTGTTGTTGTCGTCTTTTACAGCAACAACTCTATATTTTCCAGGTCGAATATTGGTAATGGTAAATGAACCAACCTCAGTTGTTTTGGCAAAATAATCAGGTATACGTTTGTAAATGGCGCTATCTGTGAGATCAGCATAAAGCATCACCAATATATTTTTCTCTGCTTTATGATTGAAAGCATATTGTACACTTCCGCTTAAGCTCAATGAATCAATAAAACTTCCGGTTGAAAAAATATACCTGAAATTTTCCAAAGGCGTTCCTTCATGATTATCCACTATTGCTTTTCCAAAACTAATGGAGTAGGTGGAATTGGGCTTTAGCACTTCCCGTTTATCAAACACAATGGATAGTGTTTTCTTTTTAGTAGTAATTTCTGGAGTGTATTCCAGTGGAGGAGAAATAATTAATTGTGAATTCAACTCTCTTAATTCAACAAATTCATTAAATACAATTTCTATGGATTTGGAATTAAAATTTAGAGCTGCACTATCCGGGTAATAGTGAAGCACTTTGGGGGGTGTTTTATCAAGTGCTCCGCCGGTTGGTGCGCTTATTTGAGCACATGAACAAATAAAAATACAGAGAATAAAAAGAAAGGAATAGTGAGAATAGAATTTCATTTCTTATGATACGAGTTCAGGAGGAGCAATTTCAGTAATTAATTGCATCACTTGTTCTAAATACATGCGATCGGTTTCATCAAAGTAAGCGAGGTGTTCACTGTCCACATCTAAAATTAAAAACACTTCGTTTTTTTTATTGAATGCCGGTAAAACAATTTCTGAACGGGACAAAGAGCTGCAAGCAATGTGTCCTGGAAATTGATCTACGTCTTCCACGACAATTGTTTTTTTATGTTCCCAGGATTTACCGCAAACACCTTTACCGAAACTGATTCGGGTACAAGCGATGGGTCCTTGAAACGGCCCTAATACCAATTGTTTCTCTTTTACGAAATAAATACCGACCCAAAAAAAGTCCATTGAAAATTTAAGGGCAGACATGATATTGGATAGGTTTGCAATCCAGTCGGGTTCTCCTTCAACCAACGCTTTTAGCTGGGGAAGCAAGGATTTATATTTTTCTACTTTTGTAGAACCGGTTATAGTTATTGATTCAGCCATGACTATTTTTGATGAGCAAAGATACTAATTTCTAGAAGACGGAAGTGCTTTAATTGTGGGCAAAGGCCATGGTAGCGATACTCACTTTTACCCCTTCAATTTTCAAAAGAGCCTGGGCACAAGCTTCGAGGGTGGCTCCGGTAGTTATGACATCATCTACTAATAAAATGTGTTTATGGCGAAGCAGATGTTGATTTTCCGTATAAAAAATATGCTCTACATTTTTCCAACGAATAAATCTTGATTTTTTTGTTTGTGTTTCTGAAGCATAAGAACGAAATAAAACATTGGTTTCCATCGCAATATCCATTGTGGAAGACAGCCCCTGTGCAAAAGAAACACTTTGATTATAGCCTCTGCTGCGTTGCCTTTTTTTATGCAAAGGAACAGGTACAATGAGATCGAGTGTTTTGAAGCTATTGCTATCCTTTAATTCCCAGCCATATAGTTTGCCGATGTCATGAGCTATTTCTTTGGCGCCTTTGTATTTTAATTGATGAATCAGGTGCTGAACACGGCCTCCTTTGTGAAAAAAATAGTAAGCAGAAGCAGCCTGCAAATTTAAGCGGCCCCAAAAAATTTTTGCTACCGGGTTATCGTTTATTAAATGGAAGTTGGTTTTGGGCAACTGGTATTGGCAAGTGATGCAAATGCTGTTTTCATTTTTAAACAGCCGCTCTCCGCAAGAATGACAGATAGTAGGGAAAAATAAGGACATAAAATCACTCCAAAGTTCAGTGAGTTTAGAATGAAGAAATGACAGCATACTGTTCATAAATTTAGTAGTTATTAAGTAATAGCAAAAGCTATTTATTGGTAAATTGCCTACATTGAAGTAGAAAGATTTTATTCGCCGAAGCTCTTCATCTTACGTCAAAAACTATAGACGACCGAGAGTGAAGGTGGAAAAATATATTACTTTTACAACGTGGAAAAATAAACAATCCAAAATTATGAAAAACGATAAGGAAGAAAAAAAATCAAGTAACAAAATAGTTGTATGGGTCTTGTTAGGATTATTGCTTGTTGGTAACGGCGCCTTTGGATGGCTTTGGTGGAAAGAAAAACAAAGGGGAGATGTGATTGTAGTTGAAAAGGAGCAAGTTATTATTGAGCGCGAAAATGTGAAATCTGAATTACTAAGTTTACAGGATCAATATGCCAGCTTACAAACAAATGATAAGGCCCTACAGGAAGAATTGGATGGTAAACGTGCAGAAATTGCAAGACTGATTGAAGAAGCTGAAAAACACAAAGGCGATGCGTATGAAATTTCCAGGTTAAAAAAGGAGACTGAAACGCTTCGTAAAATCATGAAGCATTATGTAGTTCAGATCGATTCCTTGTTTACAGTTAATAAAACGATTTTGGCGGAGAAAGATAAAGTAAATGAAGATTTGAACGCGGAAAAAGGAAGAACAGATCAATTGTCAAAAGATAAAGATGCTTTGCAAAACACTGTTAAATTGGGTTCCGTATTAGAAGCAGAGAATCCCAAGGCAGTTGGTGTTAAATTCAAATCCGGAAATAAAGAAATTGTAACCACTAAAGCATCACGTGTGGAACGAATTAAAGTTTCCTTTGCATTAGGTGAGAACAGGATTGCGAAAAAAGGCGTGAAGCCAGTGTATGTTCGAATAACTACGCCTGACGGGAAAGAGTTGACCAAATCGGATGATGAGAGTAACCTTGTAAATTTTAACGGATCCAAAGGTTTTTTCGCGGGTAAGGAAGAGGTAAATTACACGAATGAAAAAATAAATGTGGATGTATTTTGCGCGGGGCCTTCGGAATTTATTCCAGGTAAATATTTAATTGATATTATCTGTGATGAAGTAATAGTGGGACAAACAGATATTACATTAAAATAAAATGAATCCAAATATCAACCCGGATGGGGAAAATTTAAATGCTGCTGAACGAGAATTTGAGAAGGTGCTGAGACCGGCAGAATTTGATGATTTTACCGGACAGCAGGAAGTGGTTGAGAATTTAAAAATATTTGTAAAGGCTGCCAAACAACGTAGCGAAGCACTGGACCATGTGTTATTGCATGGCCCGCCAGGTCTTGGAAAAACAACCCTTGCCAATATTATTGCTTCTGAATTAGGTGTCAACATAAAAATTACGTCCGGTCCGGTGCTGGATAAACCTGGAGATTTAGCCGGGTTACTGACGAATCTGGAAGAACACGATGTATTATTCATTGATGAGATCCATCGATTAAGCCCAATTGTAGAAGAATACCTCTACTCTGCTATGGAAGACTACAAAATTGATATCATGATCGATAGTGGACCAAATGCCAGAAGTGTACAAATCAAATTAAATCCATTTACCTTGGTAGGTGCAACAACCCGCAGTGGTTTGCTCACAGCGCCTTTACGAGCGAGGTTTGGGATAAACTCCCGTTTGAATTATTACAATTCCGCGTTATTAAAAAGAATTATTGTTCGTGCAGCCGGTATTTTAAATGTACCGATTACGGATGAAGCAGCTGGTGAAATTGCACATAGAAGCAGGGGAACACCCCGTATTGCCAATGCATTGCTCAGACGCATCCGCGATTTTGCACAAATAAAAGGAAATGGAAGCATTGACCTGGAGATTGCTCACATTGGGCTTTCTGCATTAAACGTGGATAAGAACGGATTAGATGAAATGGATATACGCATCCTATCCGCGTTGATTGAAAAATTTAAAGGCGGACCGGTTGGGTTGACAACCATTTCAACAGCGGTAGGAGAGGAAGCCGGAACCATTGAAGAGGTGTATGAACCTTTCCTGATACAGGAAGGTTATCTCGTGAGAACACCACGCGGCCGTGAAGCGACAGAACAAGCTTATAAACATTTGGGAAAGATACCGCGGGGACAGCGAGGCAGTTTGTTTGATTTTTGAGAGATCCTTGCTTTCAGAGATGCCGCCACTCCCACTCGATGTAATAGAGGCGTAAAAGTAGGGATCACATTTTAGTTAGATTCGCCCAAAATTTATTTTCAAAACAATACAATTCAGGTAATTGCCTTGCGTTAATTTTTCATTTTTAGCCATGAGATTTCCAAGGATCGTTGCATTGATTTGTTTGTTAGGTGTAGTTGGGCTTTCACAATCCTTTCCGAAGACACCACCAGCCCCTAAGGTAGATATAGAACGTACCCGCTTAAAGGCGAAAGAAGCGCTCTCTTTTTGCAACAGCAAAAACTTAAGTACGGAATTCTGCATTTTAATTGACATGCGTTTGCACTCCGGTGTAAAGCGATTTTTTGTGTGGGATTTTAAAAAAGATACCATTACACATAGCTTTTTAGTAGGCCATGGTTGTGGCGATAACCCCTGGAGTTTGGACTTTTCAAAAGACAAACCTACATTTAGTAACAAGGATGGAAGCCATTGTTCAGCATTGGGAAAATACAAACTCGGTGAACGGGGTTATAGTGATTGGGGCGTACACATTAAATATTTAATGCACGGTTTGGATGCTACCAATAGCAATGCACTCGCAAGAACCATTGTCTTTCATTCCTGGGATAAGGTTACGGATGAAGAAGTATATCCGGCTGGAACGGTTGAAGGCTGGGGCTGCCCAACGGTTTCGAATAATAGCATGCAACTCATCGATCCGAAATTAAAAGCTTCTGAGAAAGCGGTTTTGATGTGGATTTATAATTAACCACCTCCCTATTTTCATCTTTTTCGCTGACGCTTGTATCACCAAATACTAGTTTCAGGCCTGTTTAATGGCAATTCAGATAAAAAAAGCAAAATTAGTTGCAGTATATACTTTTGATATATACTTTTGTATAAAACCATTTTTACATGAAAACATTATCATTGAAACTAGACGACAACGTTTTTGATGAAACGGAAGAAATAACATCCAAGCTCGACCTGGCAAGAAACAGGTATATTAACGAAGCGGTTCATATGTATAATCTGTTTAATAAAAGACGCCTTTTAAAAAAACAATTATCGAAGGAGTCTAAATTGGTCAGCAAGGATTCTATGGACATATTGCATGAATTTGAAAGATTGATGGATGAAGATTAAGCAATATGATATTTGGCTTGCCGATCTTAACCCTAGCATAGGAACAGAACCCGGGAAAACACGA
>DASRRA010000541.1:0-2648 GCA_035696085.1 Bacteroidia bacterium
TCTCTTGAATTTAAGAACACCTCGCAAATTGTTTCAGTACTTGATTTATCAGGCTTAAAATTCCAAACATAATTCTTGATTCCTAAATCTTTAAAAAGAGTCTGTTTCGCAAATTCAGGTAAAGGCATTTTTGTTTGTTTCTCAATGATTCGTCCCATTACAATGGTAGTACCCGAACAATACCTTCCAATATTGCCTGGATTCTCAATCATTGGCAGATCAAGCGTAAATTTTACCCAATCATCACTATTGTTCATTTTGTTTTCATGACCTTCCGATTTTGGATCAGTTATATCACAATCCAAACCACTTTGATTGGTAAGCAAGTGTTCAATCGTTATTCCTTTTTTTGCTTCAGAATTATTTTTAATAGAATATTCTGGAAAGAACGAGAGAACAGTCTCGTCTGTATTTTTTATGTAGCCCTTGTCAATGGCAATTCCAGTCAAGGCAGAAATAAAAGTCTTAGTTGCAGAGCGTGTTTCGTGCAATTTTTCCCGGGTGTATTCATAAAAATATTCTTCAAAAACAAGTTTGCCATCTTTAACTATGAGGACACTATGTACATTAGGATAAGTTCCATTTATGATTTTTAGCATCATCTCCTTTAGTAAAGATGTGTTTAAGCCCGATTTGTTTATACTTCCTGTCTGTAATCCATCATCGATAGCTTTCGGTTGCACATAAGTATATCCTTTTAAGGTGTCCATTCGGGCATACCATAGTTGAATTGGGAATCTAACTTTCTTGCTTAATAGCTTAAATCTGGTATCGTCTAAAATATAGCCGACTACTTTATTAGAAGAATTTCGGAAAAATTGTATTTTCTCCTGAGCCTGACTTATAAATAAATCGTTGCCAAGGTATGCCAATACAAATTTTACGTCATTAATAATCGCATACAACTGAACATTTTTTGGAGACGCTGCAATTTTAAATGGCGATTGATTTCTATATTCGTATAAACCCTCGTACTCTTTTAGCTTTTGGAATGTAATCGGGTATTGTTGTTGCGAAAAAGCTCGAACAATTGTCATCGAAAAGATTAGAAACAACGTAATGGTCTTCATTTGTCTGTTCTTGTTAGCGTGTCGCTTTGGCATAACGCACAACGTTCAAGGCTTGCCGCAGGCCATCGATCTTCTTTGAGCTTCCGGCCGCGGCGCCACAACAAATATAATTTATAAAAAGCGCCGCGGCCAACACGATGCAGGCTTGCGGCAAACCAAGTGTTAGGCGCACACGCAAATTATTTTTCAGGATCGTTCAATCGATTCAAAAAATAATTTGTCGGGCGTTGGAAATTCTTTTAACGGACTGTTATCTACCTTCCACATATCAAGCTCGAAAAGCTCTTGCTTAGTGTCTTCGGTGATCGTAATAAGTATCAGCGTCCCGTCACTGTCGTAGTATTGGCCTTGAATTAGGTCTCTGCCAAAGCGACGATCATTTCGATCGTTAAGCAGTAAACTACCCATGCCGCCGTCATCCATTTCCGTAACTTGAGTTGGAACGTCATATTGCTTGTGCGTACCGGGAATACGTCCCAGCAAAAACTTTATTAAAACAACTTCCTTCTTTGTAATTGGCCTTTTCAGCATGTTCAAAAGGTTGCGCCTAACGTCCAGGGCTTTCTGGTGTGCTGATAGTCTGTGTTACTTCAGCCTGGTATTGTTGCTGATCAAAGATAGAAAGCTGATGGTATATTCCAAACCTTGGTTATGTTCGTAAAGCTGGGACTGCAGCTGAGTAGCGATATGTCGATAAGATATGTTCTGAAGCCAGCATAGTCAGAAAGCGCCTTGTTAGCGGTTCGTGCTTCTTTTTGAAGGCATTGCTTCTATGATGTGAATAGCGTTTCCATCGGGGTCTTGTATCATAACCGTCTTTGCACCGTAGGGCATTCTTTCAACAGCAGGAAGCTTGTATTTTCCTGTCCTGTAATCAGTGCTCACTTTTTGGAGCTTTTCAAGGAAAGCGTCTATAGAAGTTACCATAAAACCTAAGTGTACAAAACCTACGTGTCCCTTATAGTCAGTTTCAACAGATTGCGAGGTGTTGTTGAGCCATTGTGATAAGTGCATTTCAACACCCTCGCCAACTTTCAACCATTTTATAAATAAATCGGGCTGAGAAGGAAAGGGACATGGTATAGTGTCTGCCTGAAATACTTTTTTGTAAAATGCTACACTGGTGTCCAAATTGTGTACATCAAATGTAATGTGGTTATACCACACACTACGTTTTTGTGAAATCGCAGAATAGGTCGTCAAGACAAAGAGTATAAAAAGGATGTGCTTTACCATTTTTTTAGTTTAATTGTTTCAGGATTGAAGTAAGTAATTTGCATGACCGCTAACGGGCAGGGCTTTATGCAGGTTGGGAATTAGAATTCTGTCTGCCGATAACCGCTGCTGATTGAAAATATGTTGATGAAGTTAAGTACAAAAGCTGACAGTTATTCGTCTGCTGCAACTGAAGCTGGGATTTGCAATTAGCTGATGGTACAATGTCAAGCCCAACTTGCATAAAACCCAATGTTATATGCAGCTTTTTTTTGTCATTTTATAAATTCTTTCTCTGTCATTGCGTTGTTTAAAAACACTCCTGTATTACTCCCTGTTGAAACAGCATATGGTACAGAACGA
>DASRRA010000542.1:0-6217 GCA_035696085.1 Bacteroidia bacterium
AATCAATAATTACACCTATGAATTTGTTATGAATATGCCTGAGATTAAAATCAATAATGCGCAAAACAGTCGAATTGACAAATGGGTGTTTATTCAAAATAAAATAATAGGACTGGAATTAAAATCTCTTTTTCTAAATATGTATCAATTAACCGGGGCAAATTTTTTATCGAGAATAAAAGAAGTATTTGTTGTTGGCATTTGTGTTTATTTTATTCTGGAGAATCAATTGAGCCTTGGAGCCATGTTTGGGATTACGTATATAATTGGTCAGCTTTCAGGCCCTATTAGTAATTTAGTAAGCTTTATTAAAGACGCGCAAGAGGCTTACATTGCCAATAAACGAATTGAACTTATTTACGATAGTAAGGATGAGAACGATGGTATCGCACCGAATGCATTGACAAAAGATGATATCAACATAGCTATTAAAGATCTTACTTTTAAATATCCTGGTAAACATTGCGCGCCTGTATTGAAAAATATCTCGATCAATATTCCTGCTAATTCTATTACCGCAATTGTAGGGGCAAGCGGAAGTGGAAAAACAACCTTGATGAAACTACTATTGTCGTACTACAATGTGGATAGTGGCTCTATCTTATTAAATGATGTAAACCTGAAAAAAATTATACCGGAAGATTGGAGGAAAAACTGTGGAATCGTTTTACAAGATGGTAATATATTTAGTGGAACGCTTGCCGAAAATATTTCATTTAGTGAAGATGAATTCGATTTGGATAAATTAAACAAGGCAGCTCGTATTGCTAATTTAAAAGAGTTTGTCGATCAGCTCCCAATGGGTTATCATACAAAAGTTGGAAAATCAGGTATGTCCATGAGTGGCGGACAAATGCAGCGTCTCCTAATAGCACGTGCTATTTATAGAAATCCAAAATTTATTTTTCTAGATGAAGCGTCCTCAGCATTGGATGCAGAAAATGAAAAAATTATTCATGATAATCTGCAAGAATTTTTCAAAGGGAAAACAGTGATCATCATCGCACATCGTTTATCAACTGTAAAAAATGCAGATCAAATTATAGTACTCGATAAAGGAAACCTAACGGAAATAGGAAGTCATGCCGATTTGGTGAAGAAAAAAGGAAACTATTATTCCCTGGTAAAAAATCAATTGGAGTTAGGAGAGGAATGAAATTTTTAAATAAAATTGCGCCATGCGTAAAGTAAAGTATTTATTCAGCGGTTTATTTTTTTTAACAGTGGTTTGTTGCAAAGCTCAGTTTACAGGGTTGATTAAAGATAAAAAAACAGGTCAACCTTTGGCGTTTGTAAATATTGGAATTCTTCATAAAAATATAGGAACTGTATGTGATGAACATGGTGCATTTACATTGAATACAAATTTTGCCAGTGAAAACGACACGATAAAAATCTTTCAATTGGGTTATATTCCTTTACAGGAAACCGTAAAGAATTTTCTGCTGCACCATGCTGCAAATGCTGTAATTTATTTGGAACAAGCAAGCATATTATTAAAAGAGACTGTTATCAAACCAAAGAAGGAAGTAAAAAGAATACTTGGTAATACAGAAAACACGGAAGCGGTTATACTCTATTTTCCCGGCAACATGTTAGGATCCGAAATAGGGGTGCAGATGCATACGAAGAAAAATAGGCTGGTATTTCTGGAAGAATTACGTTTTAATATAGCCGAACTTAACCTGGATTCAGTTCAATTCCGGGTGAATATTTATGCTGTAAAAAACAATCTTCCGGATTCAAATGTGCTAGCGCATCCCTTGTATGTGACCTATAAGAAAAATACGGGACCACTACTGGTGGATGTGAAAAATTTAAAACTATACCTCAACGGTGACTTTTTCGTATCGCTGGAGTGGATAAAGGGAAGTAGTCAAAACGCATTAAGGTTTTGTGCAGGCCTTATTAACACGCATTCTTTAGTGAGACCAACCAGTGAGGGCAGCTGGAAAAAATCCTCAGCGGGGGCCGGTTTTAGCTGCAAGGTCACTTCTTTTGAGTAATAATATATTATTTTAATGAAATAGCCGCTTACACCACTTTCATCGAAACCCTAAAAAACTTTTCGTTCGCTAAACTCCCTATCCATTAAGCATTTATCTGCTCTTGCTGGCACGGGTCCTCATTTTCTTATTTATAACTGGTCTAAATTTTCATTAATCCCTTTCTCATTAGCGGAATTATTGGTAAAATTGCACTCGATTTTAAACCCGACCCCGGATCTTGTTAGCTGAAAACATAAATACTGCAGAAAAACCTGTGACCATCACTAGTAAACTTCGTGATTACGGACAATTTATAAAACTTCGTTTGGCTTCATTGGTAGTGCTTTCAGCGGCAATCGGATTTGTGGTGGCCTCTCATGGCGGGGTTGACTGGACAAAAATGTGGCTGCTTATATTGGGTGGCTTTTTAGTAACCGGCTCTTCCAATGGGTTTAATCAAATCATTGAAAAAAATCTGGATAAATTAATGGATCGTACGCAAAACCGCCCCCTTCCACAGGAACGGATGAGCGTCAACGAATCAATTATAATTGCTTGTTTGACAGGTATTTTAGGTGTTGCCATCCTTTGGATCTTTATGAATCCCTTGAGTGGCATCTTGGGCCTTGCAGCACTTATTCTTTATACGATTGTATACACACCGCTTAAACGTGTTACTCCTTTTGCTGTGTTTATTGGCGCTTTTCCGGGAGCAATTCCACCGTTATTAGGCTGTGTAGCAGCTACGTCTGGTTTTGGAGAAATAAAACTGGAGGCGTGGGTATTATTTGTCGGACAGTTCATGTGGCAATTTCCTCATTTTTGGGCTATTGCCTGGGTGTTGGATGAAGATTATAAAAAGGCAGGTTTTCGCATGTTGCCATCACTAGGCGGGCGTGATAAAAGCAGTGCTTTTCAAATATTGGTATACACCCTGTTTTTACTGCCAATTAGCTTGCTTCCTGTGTTATTCAATATATCGGGAACATTTTCGGCAATTGTAATTGCAGTATGTGGTGTATTTTTTAGTTACCAGGCCTACAATCTGTACAAACACTGTACGATTGAAGCGGCACGTAAACTAATGTTCGGTTCTTTCATTTATTTGCCGGTAGTACAACTGGCGGTAATGATCGGAAAATAAGGATTTAAACAACAAGAATTAATTATAAATGAATTCAAACGCGCTTTTTTACTCAGAAGAAGAAGAAAAACGAGTTACACGCGAAAAGGTAGCGAAACCAATGCTTTGGTTGGGAATGGTGAGTATGATGATGCTGTTTGCGGGGCTAAGCAGTGCGTATGTAGTAAGCCATGAAACTGCAAAATGGCTTAAATTCGAACTTCCACAATTATTTTATATCAGCACAGCAATTATTATTTTAAGCAGCGTAACGATGAATAGTGCGTTAATGGCTGCTAAAAAGGATAATACAAAAGGGATCAAGCAATTTTCGCTCTTAACCCTGGTTCTCGGTATTGCTTTCATCATTTGCCAGTTTCAAGCCTGGGGGTTCCTGGTAGATCAGGGAATTTATTTCACAGGAAAAACAAGCAACCCTTCCGGTTCTTATTTATATGCACTTACCTTTTTACACATGTTGCACTTAGTAGCAGGTATTGTTGCTGTATTTGTGGTTTGGGTAAATGCCAGTCGTAAAAAATACAACTCAGGGAATTTATTAGGAATACGGCTATGTTCTATTTTTTGGCACTTCCTGGATGGGTTGTGGGTATATT
This sequence comes from Bacteroidia bacterium, assembly GCA_035696085.1. Taxonomy (GTDB): domain Bacteria; phylum Bacteroidota; class Bacteroidia; order 2-12-FULL-35-15; family 2-12-FULL-35-15; genus 2-12-FULL-35-15. The sequence goes on from DASRRA010000542.1 coordinate 3,729, forward strand.
TGTTTTTATTTTTATTATTTCAGCGTTAATATTTAATGAAAAATTTTGCATATTAGCAGCCGAATTCGATATTTTTAAATTTTAAATTCAATAAATTATATGTCAAGTCACGCAATAGAAACAGACTCAGATTCAGCTTGGAGCGGTGGTAAGTCACCATTTGGTGTTAGTTATGGAAAAATCTTTATGTGGTTCTTCCTGGTATCCGATGCCTTAACATTCTCCGGATTATTATGCGCCTATGGTTTTATGCGTCATAGACATCCTGAAGTATGGCCTAACCCGGGTGATGTATTTACACACTTTCCTGGTTATACCGGTCATATTCCTTTGGCCTATGTAGGTTTAATGACCTTGATCCTCATCATGTCTTCTGTTACAATGGTATTAGCCGTAGAAGCTGGTCACCGTAATGATAAGAAAAAAGTAATCATCTGGATGTTGTTAACCATTATTGGTGGTGCGATGTTCGTTGGTTCTCAGGCTTGGGAGTGGTACCACTTCATCGTTGGTACAGATCACGGAGCTATTCGTAGTGTATTTGAAGATGGAAAATGGGTACAGAAAACAATCTATGGAGCTAACATGACCGTGAATGAATATGGTTTACCGGTATTTGCGAACTTTTTCTTCTTTATTACAGGTTTCCACGGTTTCCACGTATTTAGCGGGGTTATAATCAACCTGGTTATCTTTATTAATGTAATTCAAGGTACTTACGAAAAACGCGGTCACTATGAAATGGTAGAAAAAGTAGGTTTATATTGGCACTTTGTGGATTTGGTATGGGTGTTCGTATTTACATTCTTCTACTTGCTATAAAATTTTGTCAACTCTAAATTAAACAGTATAAATTCTTTTATTTATGTCAGAATTTCACGATGATTACCCACAGTATGAGTTTATGGCTCATCACAGTGAAGAGGAAGGAAAACTTAAGCGCAGAAAACTATGGAATGTTTTCTGGATCATGCTTGGTGTAACGATTGTTGAGTTGATCATTGGTTTCAATGCCAAGAAATGGGGATTGTTACACGATGACAGAACTTCTTCATTCATATTAAAAATAATCTTTATCGGTTTAACGCTTTTAAAAGCATTCTACATCGTTTACAAATTCATGCACCTTGGTGATGAGCGTAAATTTATGAAGTATAGCATCATTGGGCCGTATACTATTTTTATCATTTACCTTGTATTTATTATTGTTGTAGAGGCAAACTACAGCTTGATACACAAAGATAAAATGGACAACCTGATCATTGAGCAGAAAGACAGATTGAACAAGGAAGCAAATGAAGGACATCATGGTGGTGAACACGAAGGTGGTCATGAAGAAGGAGAACACCATTAAACGATATAACACCCACCTACGCTGAAAGCTTCGGCGGGCGGAGAAAATTAAAATGGCGCTGTAGGTTCTACAGCGCCATTTTTGTTTGTATTTTTGTGCAATAATTTAATACTGTGAAAAACAAACCGCGTAAATTACTCATCCTTCTATTCCTACTAACTTTCCCTTCCGTATTTTATGTGATTTTCACAACCGGTAAGCATAACTTTATGCGCTTAAACTATATAGGAGAAAAACAGCTGGCTGAAAATGGCAAAGACACCATCTTTCACAGCATTCCTCCATTTGAATTCATCAACCAGGATGGAAAGAAAATTACAGACAAGGATTACGAAGGAAAGATTTATGTAGCCGATTATTTTTTTACAACTTGCCAAAGCATTTGCCCGAAAATGGCCACCGAATTATTACGTGTACAGGAAGCATTTGCATATACAAAAGGCTTGGTGCAAATTTTATCACATACAGTAAACCCTGAGAACGATTCTGTTCCGGTGTTAAGAGCCTATTCAGATATGGTGCATGCCGATAACTCAATGTGGAACTTTGTAACAGGAGATAAAAAGCAATTGTATGATATTGCACGCAATGGCTACCTGGTGAATGCCATGCAAGGAGACGGAGGAAAGGATGATTTTATACACAGTGAATTATTTGTACTGGTAGATAAAGAAAAACACATTCGTGGAATTTATGATGGTACCGATATTAAAGCCGTGAACAGCTTGCTGGAGGATGTAAAAGTGCTGATGGCAGAATATGCAGCCAAGGATAATGCAAAAAGAAAAGGAGTGGAGTGATTGTAGTGGATAGGATTAATCCTTAAATTTGTTAGAACCATGAAAAAGAAAATAGTATATCTATTCCTGCTTTTTATATTAAGTAATGCAAACACCTTTGCACAGGGATGTGCCATGTGTGGCAAAGTAGCTGCAGATGATGCAAAGAATGGGGGTACCATTGCCAAGGGTTTGAACACCGGCATCTTATTCTTAATGGCGTTCCCCTACCTTATTTTAATGACAGGTGCTTACTTCTTCTTTAAAAAACCGATTGATGCAAAGTTGAGAGGTTGGAAGTTGAAGTACTTTGTGAAATAACACACAACCTCGCGCTGACCTCTCCCCCAGCCTCT
>DASRRA010000543.1:0-4895 GCA_035696085.1 Bacteroidia bacterium
AACAGCTGTCAACTATCACCCGTTTATTAGTAGAAAACAGCAGGCAATGCTTTCCACTGCCTACTGTCGCCCTACATTGTGTTGTATATACTATTTAATGATCTCAGTAACCTGACCAGCACCTACAGTTCTACCACCTTCACGGATAGCGAAACGTAGACCTTTGTCCATCGCAACTGGAACGATTAATTTAACAGTAATAGTAACGTTATCACCAGGCATAACCATGTCGCGTCCTGCAGGTAATTCAATCTCTCCAGTTACGTCAGTTGTACGTAAGTAGAATTGAGGACGGTATTTATTATGGAATGGAGTATGACGACCACCTTCTTCTTTTTTCAAAACATAGATCTCCGCTTTGAATTCAGTATGACATTTAATTGTACCAGGTTTAACCACAACCATACCTCTACGGATATCTTTTTTATCGATACCACGAAGTAATAATCCTACGTTATCACCAGCTTCACCTCTGTCAAGGATTTTACGGAACATCTCAACACCAGTAATAACTGATTTTAATTTTTCCTCTTGCATACCGATGATCTCAATCTCATCACCTGTGTTGATAACACCAGTTTCGATTTTACCAGTAGCAACAGTTCCACGACCAGTGATTGTGAACACGTCCTCAACAGGCATCAAGAATGGTTTTTCAGTTTCACGAGTTGGGATTGGAATATAAGAGTCAACTGCATCCATCAATTCGATGATTTTTTCAGACCATTTTGGATCTTTATTTAAACCACCTAATGCAGAACCTTTAATGATAGGTGTGTTAGCACCATCAAATTGGTAGAAAGATAATAATTCACGGATTTCCATTTCCACAAGTTCTAATAACTCAGGATCATCCACCATATCCACTTTGTTCATGAATACAACAATTTTAGGAACACCTACCTGACGAGCCAAAAGGATATGCTCACGAGTTTGCGGCATAGGACCATCAGTAGCAGCTACCACAAGGATAGCACCGTCCATTTGTGCAGCACCTGTTACCATGTTCTTAACGTAATCCGCGTGACCTGGGCAGTCAACGTGAGCATAGTGACGGTTAGCAGTAGAATATTCAACGTGTGAAGTATTGATCGTGATACCACGTTCTTTTTCTTCAGGAGCATTATCAATTGAAGAGAAGTCGCGAACTTCTGATAAACCTTTTTCAGCTAATACAACTGTGATTGCTGCGGTTAAGGTAGTTTTACCGTGGTCAACGTGACCGATAGTTCCAATATTAACGTGTGGTTTGGAGCGGTCGAATTTTTCTTTAGCCATTGCTATTTATTGTTTAATTGTTATTTACTTGTTTTAACTTTTTTTGAAAATTCTTATATATGCTTACAGCCTACTAAATGCTTACTTACCTGATTTCATTACTGTACCTCATCCGCTTAATAAAAGAGCTGTTGATGAGGATTGAACTCACGACCTCTTCCTTACCAAGGAAGTGCTCTACCACTGAGCTACAACAGCTTAATGAAGATCGGCAGTCTCTTCCAATTCATCCTAAAATTTTGATGAATTTTATCCGGAGACGCAGCCCGCTTTTGCTAAAGCTTCAGCGGACGCAGTGAGAAAATTAAAGAGCGGAAGACCGGGCTCGAACCGGCCACCCTCAGCTTGGAAGGCTGACGCTCTACCAAATGAGCTACTTCCGCTTTTAATTATATCATTTTAAAGAACTGTATCAAATTTCAAAAAAAACCTTTTTTGTCTCAGTCATACTTAAATGACATTGGACAAAGCCCGCTTTCGCTAAAGCTTCAGCGGACAAAGTGGGGAGAGAAGGATTCGAACCTTCGAAGCAATTAAGCAACAGATTTACAGTCTGTCCCATTTGGCCACTCTGGTATCTCCCCAACATATCAAAAAAAAGAGCCGATGGAGGGATTCGAACCCCCGACCAGCTGATTACAAATCAGCTGCTCTGGCCAACTGAGCTACATCGGCGTATGTTGCAATACCATATTTTAAAGAACTTCAAGGTCTCCCAACCTAATTTATCAACACCACTTTCTTGAAAAAGGACTGCAAATTTAGAAAACATTATTTTAGTAGCAAACAAAATATCTGTTTTTTTCAAAAAAAAATGCAACCCCATCAGAATGAGGTTGCAAATTTATACAAATCTTGTAATTACAAAGGGTTTACATCCCTTTTATTTTTTCTTTATGCTTTTTTACTTGTGTCCGAAGAGCATCTAAACTCATATCTACAGCCTCTTCGAAGCTTTTACATTGTTTTTTTGCAAATAAATCATTTCCCGGGAGGTGAATTCTTATCTCCGCAACTTTATTTTCGGTATCGCTTGATTTATCAATGCGGAGGGTCACATCGCTGTTAATGATACCATCATAAAATTGAGTCAATTTATCTACTTTTTCTTGAATGAATTCCAAAAGTTTTTTATCAGCATCAAAGTGTACTGATTGAATTTTTACGGTCATAATGATTTCCTCCTAATTTTAATTTATAATTTTTTGAACTGTCTATGCTTTGGGATGTGCCTGTTTATGCACATTTTTTAATTTTTCTACGGTATTATGCGTATACACTTGGGTAGCAGATAAGTTGGCGTGCCCCAACAATTCCTTGATTGCATTCAGATCCGCCCCGTTATTCAGCATGTGTGTGGCAAATGTATGCCTTAATACATGCGGGCTTTTTTTCTGGATTGAAGTGACCATTGAAAGGTACTTATTAACGACACGGTACACAAATTTTTCATACATTTTTTTGCCCGTTTTAGTTATAAATAAGTATTCCTTGTTTTTTATCTCCGGATGGGCCAAATAAGCCTCCAATTGGAGTTTTAACTCATTACTAAAAGGAATAATACGCTCCTTGTTTCGCTTTCCAAGCACCTTCAATTGCAGGCTATTCAAACTTACATCTGCCTGTTTTAGGTTTATCATTTCCGATAAACGCATGCCCGTAGCATACAATACCTCCACCAATAGCTTGTTTCGTTCCCCGTCAAAATCGCTGCCAAACTCTATGTTATCAAGCAATGCGTCCATATTGTCTTTTTCAACAAATACAGGCAATCGTTTGGAGGTTTTGGGGGATTGGATCTTCAACATGGGGTTTTCTTTAACCAGCTGTTGACGTAACAAATATTTGTAAAATGTCTTTAAGGTCGTGATTTTGCGATTTACAGACCGTGCGCTTATCTTTCTATCCATCATGCTTACAATCCAGGAGCGGATAAGCGTATGCGTGATTTCCTGAAGCTCTTTTACTTCATATTCTTGTTTAAGGTAATCGCCGAACTGTTCTAAATCATTGGAGTAAGCCAGGATGGTATGATTTGAAAATCGTTTCTCGTATTGCAGGTATTCTAAAAAACTATTTCGGCTGGCATCCATATATCTAAAGGAAATAATGTACTTTTTAAACGCAATCAATTTTAAAAAGTTATTCAAAAAAAGGGGTATTTTTCATAAAAAAACAAAAAAGACATTGTTCTTGTTCTTTAACGAATCCCTGTAAACAAAGGTATTTGGTTAATCATTAGAAATCGGAGTTGCTATAGAAAGTTATCCCATGGCAATTGTTGATTCCTACTTCGCTTTAAACTAAAAAAGAACACATTGCTGCCTTCTTTCATTGAAAAATTCAAATCTGAAAATTTTTTTAGTTCTTTATTAACCGCTGTGCAACTGTACTTTCAGCGTCTGTGACACAAGGATTATGTGTACGAAAGGGGTGGGCAGTAAAAACAAAAAAGTTTTATGTTTAATGAAAAGCATTAGAACATAAAACTTTTTTAAGTATGTAAAAAGAAAGATTACGCTTCTTCGTTGCGTTGCATTTTCTCTTTGTAGATTGCTTTGATTTTACCTTCACGGTATACAACAGAAGGTTTTGTGTATTTTTGACGCTCGCGCAATTCTTTAACTACACCTGTTTTTTCAAATTTCTTTTTGAATTTTTTAAGCGCTTTTTCAATCGCTTCACCTTCTTTAACTTGTACTATTAGCATTTTTATCTCGTTTTTTAATGATCAGTTTTTTTTAATGGGTTACAAATGTAAAACTTTCCCGGGTATTTACAAAATTTATTTCATTTTATACACAGGAACCTGTTTATTTCATGATTTCCCTTGCAATAACCAGCTTTTGGATCTCCGATGTTCCTTCTCCGATGGTACACAATTTTGCATCGCGGTAGTACTTTTCTGCTGGGAAATCTTTGGTATATCCATATCCGCCGAATATTTGTACGGCCTCATTACCGGCTCTTACGGCCACTTCTGAAGCATAATATTTAGCAAAAGCGCCTTCTTTGGTCATCTTCTCCCCTCTATTTTTCTTATCAGCTGCCAAAAAGGTCAATAATTCAGCAGCTTCAATTTCGGTAGCCATGTCAGCCAATTTAAAGGAGATACCTTGAAATTGGGAGATCGGTTTACCAAATTGTTCGCGTTCTTTGGAGTATTTCACAGCACAATCAAAGGCGCCTCTTGCAATACCTACAGATAAGGCTGCGATAGAGATTCTTCCTCCATCCAGTACTTTCATGGCCTGGATAAAGCCTTCGCCTTCTTTCCCCACCAATTGATCTTTGTGTACACGGCAATTGTTGAAGATCAACTCTGCTGTTTCAGAAGCACGCATACCCAGTTTATTTTCTTTTTTCCCTGAACTAAAGCCAGATGTACCTTTTTCAATAATAAAGGCACTCATCCCATGTGAATCCCCTTTTTCGCCAGTACGTACAATTACCACGGCTACATTGCCGGTAATGGCATGTGTGATAAAGTTTTTAGAACCGTTCAGGATGTAATAATCTCCATCTTTTTTAGCCGTAGTAGCCATTCCGCCTGCATCTGAACCGGTGCCGGTTTCAGTCAGCCCCCATGCACCTATCCATTCAGCGGTAGCTAATTT
>DASRRA010000544.1:0-1891 GCA_035696085.1 Bacteroidia bacterium
TATACCAACGGTTGTTGATACTGAGCAAGGACATTTTAAACAACGGGATCAAAATGAAGGGAACAAAATAGTTGTTGGCTGGACGGGCACACATACAACACTTCATAATCTTGAGGTGATCGAAGGAGTGATACCTGAATTAAAAAAAGAGTTCGATTTTGATTTTCTCGTTATATCGAATAAACCTCCACGCTGGAATTTTGATTTTATTTACAAGCAATGGGATTTAGTTACCGAACAAGATGACCTTTTAAAAATGCATATTGGTATAATGCCATCAAAGCAAGGTCCGTGGTTTGAAGGAAAATGTGGTTTCAAATTAATTCAATATCAGGCCTGTGGTATTCCGGCTATTGCCTCTCCGACACAAGTAAATTCATTGATTACGTTGCACAACAAAACGGGATTTATTGCCAATAATAAGGAGGAATGGAAGAATGATTTAAAAAAGTTAATTGCAGATGCCCAATTACGAATTTCAATGGGAACTGCAGGAAGAGAGCATATAGAAAAAAATTATAGCTTAAACAGCTTGTTTCCTGTTTTTATCTCTCTCTTTTCTTAAAACCAATTCCTGTTTTGGAGGATAGAATAAAATTATCAAAAAAGTAGTATAAAATGGTAAGCAAGGAATTTTATATCGCACTAAAGAACCAAAATTTGAAGTAGAGATTCCGACGGCAAAAGCAAATATCAATGTAAAGACCAGGCAAAATTGAAGTGTTTCATCGGCAAAAATTCGTTGTATCAGTCGGATGGGATTATTTCTTACAATGGCAACAATTGTGAATATAAGAAAAAGCAGAGACTCCAGCGCCGAGATCATCACGATGGGTTTTCTTGCTTCCCATAAATAAGGACGAAATAATGTAACGTTTACACCGGCAGGAGCCATTTGTAACATACCCATTAAAGTAGGGTCAAAGTCACCGAGTGTATAACCCGAGCCATCCTGTTCATTTGAAATTCTGTACAAGTAATCCCTTGTTACAAAAGATTTACCAGCCACATTTTCAACATTATATTCTCCAAACATCTCGCTTTCCAATCTACCCCCTATGACAATGATACCGCCAATAGCAGATGCATATAAAAAGTAGCGGGCAAATAGAATCAACCTGGTGTCTTTTATTTTATACGATAATAAACCGATACCCCATAACAAAATTGCTGGCAAAAATGCCATTACAATGTAAGATTTTATGATATAGATTATATAAAGAAAGAACAATGCGAATATTGAATTTTTTACAATTTTTTTATTCTCGTAAAAAATAATATAGAAAAAATGGGTGACCCAACCAACACATGATAATGTAACAGTATCTTTCATAAAACCAGAACCCCAAAAGATCACACTGGGAATAAATAAAAAAGCAAAAGCTAATTGTCTTGTCAGTCTTGGATAAAGTTTTGTAAAAACAACATACATCTTCCATACACCGATAAATGAAAGAGCTGCAAAAATTACCGCTGTCGGCAGGTAAGTGGTCATAGTGAATAGGCCGATGATCGCACCCATAATTGAAATAAGATATTCAGGAGTTGAAATTCCATACCAATAGAATTGAGTAGTGTATTTATAAACATCTACGTCATATATGTCCGCAGATCCTGTTATTAACCGAATCCAGGTGCCAAATGAATCGCTGAAGGAAGAATTAATGACGTCAGTTTGATGCCAGTAGTTCAATGTGTCACCACCTTTATAATAATATTGATAAATGATACCAAGAAGAATTGCTCCAACAATCTTAAAAGTAAAAGCTGGCATGAAATAACGACGCAATGGATGATTCTTTGGGTAATATTTGTTTTTGAAATAAGAGGCAAATAGGAAAACGACAAAAAGGTAAATTGGAAGTAAAATGAAGTCAGTTATAGTGATATA
>DASRRA010000545.1:0-9289 GCA_035696085.1 Bacteroidia bacterium
CCACAATATTTACTTTGGGTGGAGAAATGGATGGAAATTGTGTAATAGGCAACTGCACCAACGCCAACACTCCAAGAAAAACGATGATCAGGGAGATTACAATGGATAATACAGGCCTGTGAATAAACTTGCTAAACATAATATGGTATGAATTAAAATTCTTATTGTTTAATTAACTGTAAGCTTTGAATAACCTTTTGTGCTGGAACAAATTCCGGTTCGATCTTATCATCATCTTTTACACTTTGTAAACCATCCAGAAGGATTCTATCATTCACAGTAAGCTGATCCGCATCTATAATGTAAATATTCGGAAGGCGTTGTTTTATGCTGATATTTTTGGATCTCACAACATTATCTTTACCTACGACATACACATAAATTTTGTCCTGAAGTTCATAGGTGGCTTTTTGAGGAATAATCAATGCATTCTGAATCGGAATAGTCAATCGTACTTTTCCGGTTTCCCCGTGCTTTATAAGCAGCTCCGGGTTTGGAAACTTGGCTCTGAAAGCAATATTACCGGTATTGTTGTCAAATTCACTTTCAATGGTTTCAATGGAGCCTTTGTACTTATGTACCTGGCCATTTGCCAATAAAAGGGTTACCAGATTTTTATCTTCCGTATTGGGTCTGTTTTTAAAATCCAGGTACTCAATTTCCGACATATTAAAATAAGCATACACTTCTTTATTGTTAGAAATGGAAGTTAGTAAGGTACCTTCATCAATCAAACTACCTGTTTTAAAACGGATGCGGTCAAGCGTACCTTCAAAAGGTGCTTTGATTTCCGTAAACCCAAGTTCTAATTCGGCAGAAGCCAATTCTGCATTCGCTTCATCCAGCTTGGATTGTGCAATGGATAACTCTGTTTCAGAAACGATATTTTTTTCCTGCAGCTTTTTTACATTGGTCAACTCCAGCTCCAGGGTTCTTGCATTGGCTTTTGCCTTCGCATATTCAGCCTGGTATTGTTTGGGCATAATATTAAAAAGCACTTCCCCCTCTTTGACTAATTTCCCTTCATCTGTATTAATTTTTTCCAAATACCCTTTTACAAGTGCATGTATTTCCACGTTCTGAATGGATTGAAGCTGGGCCACATACTCTTTCGTGTAGGAGGTATCCATTACAATCGGACTTGTAACATTGTATTTTCCAGCCTCCTCCGTTTCTTCTTTATGGGAAGTACAGCTCATTAAACTTACTACGGCACAAACGCCTGTTAGCATTGCTAATTTGTTCATTGGTATTTTAAATAAATTTTAAAAGAATGTAATTAATCGAAAACGATCGCAAAAAAACATATTGCCGCATAGCAATACAGATAATTCTGAAATGAATTTATCAGGTTACTGAATCAAAGTTTCAGCACTTTTAATGAAATAAATGTTGGAATAAAATCAAAAGAGCTCAGATAATATGCCCTCTTCGGTAAGTTTTTGTGAAAAGGTTTGACAACGAGGTAATCGTGGCAGAAGCTTACGACATATAAAGGTGTTATTTTCTTTCTAAGGGAAATATTTTCATCATCATCGTTGAAAAAACACTCATCAATAATGAAGAAAGGAGTCTTGATGTCATGTGAGGCAAAGGAGCAGAAGCGCTGTGGCGCTTCCTGGGTAGATTCCTTCATCAGTTTATTAGACATCAGCTGCAATGAATGAGCATCACTTGCAGGTGCATAAATCATGACTAATAAAAAAATAAAAACGATCGACTTCATACTATGTGGCAAAGGTAGCTTTATGTCTCTCAGATACAGCCGGGTTAACACTTTTTAACAATATTAAACCGGCTTAATGCCCATTCTACCGATGGTTTCCTCCTTACGACCGTTGCCTAAATTTGTTGCAAATGTAACAATTTTTATGATGTTTTTGTTGCTTCAAATCGTACTTTGCGAAATTTACTAACGCTTGGCCTGACGATTAGCCCCAATAGAGGGTGTTTAGTAGCAAAATAGTGAAAGACCGACGCATGCTATTTCGAGCCCACTGTTAATTCTGATCAACATTTGTATTCCATGAAAAAAACACTCCTTTCTATCCTGTTCTTCATCTGGAGCCTCCTCATACATGCACAACTCCCGGAAACAGATACCCTTTTCAAAAAATTAAAGTCGCTGGACAGTTTATTATTTGAGGTTGGTTTTAATCAATGCAACATTGAGGCATTTGAAACACTGGTCAGTAACAACAGTTTTGAGTTCTATCATGATAAAGGGGGGCCTTTTCTTTCCAAAGATGCTTTTATTAAAAGTTTGAAAGAGGGACTTTGTCAGGCTTCCAGTCCTTACAAACACAGAAGGGAATTACTGAAAAACACCATGGAGGTGTATCGGTTGGAAAAAAATGGGGTTTTATATGGAGCCGTTCAAATCGGTCTTCATCGATTTTTTGAACGAAAGAATAATGAACCAGAATATGCCGGTAGTACTGCGAAATTCACACACCTCTGGCTTCTTGAAAATGGTGAATGGAAATTGAGCCGGATTTTAAGTTACGATCATCAAATGAAGGAAGAGGAGAAAAAGAAGTAAGGGTTATAACGTATATTTTATTGGCATGTTAAACCAAACACGTACCGGTACCCCTTGATTTAAGCCAGGGTTCCAACGTGGCATTTTCTTTAGCAGTTTAATTACCTCTTCATCCAATTGCTTGTTTACACTTTTAATGATTTTAAACGATTCTAACTCTCCCGTTTGCGTGATTATAAAATTTACATAAACAGTCCCCTGCACCTTTTTTGCTACAGCTTCTTGCGGATAAACAATATTTTTGACAATGAAATTGACTCTCTCATTTTCTCCACCCTGAAACTCGGGCTGAACAAATGCATTGTCTTCTTCGCCTGCATAACAACCTGTAAGTTCAACTATTTTAACCGATTTATAGCTTGCGTCATAATTTACATTTATTTCCGAACCATTTTCATCGTACAACTTCCAATACCCTGTTTTATATCCGTCTTTATATAAACCCTCTGTTTCTAACTTTCCATTTTTTCTATAATACTTAGCCGATCCATTCAGTAAACCGTTCTCATAATTTTCTTTTATGGATACTTTTAAGGCTGGTTCTTTTCCTTGCTCCCAGTCGAAAAATTGGATATAGCTTCCATTACCTTCTTTGAGATTGCCTCCATCAATTGATTTACCAGTTGGATCCAATACCTGAATGATGTATACCTTATCTCCATCCTTGTATTCTGTTTCACGATGTAATTTTCCATTTTCAAAGTATTGGGTGTAAACACCATTCTTTTGTCTGTTTTTTAATGAAAATGACGATTTCAGCTGCCCATTTTTGTAATAGGATTTTCCATAGCCTGTTGAATCAGCAGTAAATCTTGTTTCATAAGCCAACAAACCATTTTCATGATAACCGAATACGCTATCCAGGATTCCGTTGTTGTAGTATACTTTAGACGTTAAATTCCTCTTGTAATAATAAGTCCAAAGGCCTTGTTTTAGATCATTTTCAAAAACACCGGAAAAATTCAACTTTCCATTGTAGTCATAATAATTCCATACACCTGTTTTCTTATTATTACTATAATTCCCTTCCTCTAGCTTTACACCTTTGTATAACTGAGTATAGTGGCCTTCTTTTACCAAAGGTTCTTTTCTCTTAACCTGGTATTTTTCAACGATAAGGCCTTTTGCTAATTTTTCCTGAATTTGTTTAAGCGGCGAACAGGAAGCAATGGTAATAAAAATGGAAATAAGGAGAAAGAAGCGCATACTGGATTTAAAATGATGATCTGGTTAGTTCGATATTTTGCAGCAAAAATAGCTCTTTCTAGCTCTTCTTTTTGCTTTTTAGTTTACTGATGATTCTTTTTCTATGATTCAGCCCCCAATCGCGTAAGGCATCAAATACGGGCTCCAGGGATTCGGTATAATTGGTTGGTGTATACTCAATCACTACCGGTGCCTCATCGTATACCGTGCGTTTAATCAAATCATGCGATTCCAGGTCTTTTAATTCCTTAGCCAGCACTTTTCCATTGATTTTGGGAATACTGCGTTCGATTTCTTTAAATCTCCTATTGCCATGCACAATAGACACGAGTATCAGTATTTTCCATTTGCCGTTGATCACATCCAGCGTATCTTTGATAGGAAGAATGGAGGATTGACAATCCGTTTGCGTTTTCTTGCTCATTGTCTGTTATTGCTTACTTTTAGGTAACCGATTACCTTTTGGTAACTACTTACTTTTTGTAAGCAAATATACGTAACTTTGTATTACAAATGGAAAGAAAAGATTTTTTAAAATTAATGGCGCTAACCCCCTTATCTATAGACGCAATGGACTTAAAAGAATTTGAGAAGTTCACGCAAGAACTTCCTGTACAAAATAAACAACTTCCGGTATTATTTACTTCTCACGGTAATCCGATGGATATCCCTATGTCAAAAGAAGAACGTCCTTTCTGGAACACGCTTTTTGAACTTGGAAAAGACCTACAAAATAATTACGATGTAAAAGCAGCATTGATTGTTTCGGCTCACTGGCTCACCAAAGGGACCTTTGTAAACATATCACCGGATCAAAAACAGATTTATGATTATTATGGTTTCCCAAAAGAGTATTACGATGTAAAATACCATGCCTTGGGATCACCTGATATTGCACATGAAGTGAAAAAGCTGGTACCTGCTGTCCAGGAAACCACCGACTGGGGACTCGACCACGGTGCATGGCCTATGCTAATGCATCTATTTCCAAATGGCAATATTCCTGTTTTTCAAATGAGCATTAATTATCATGAAAGCCCAAGCTATCATTATGAGTTAGCAAAGCAATTAAAATCGTTGCGCGAAAAAGGCGTATTGATTATTGGCAGTGGTTCGCTTATTCACAACCTGCGTTTAGCAGGTGAAAAGATGCGCCAAAATGATATGACACCTTATGGTTGGGAAGCAGAATATGATGCATGGATAAAAAAACAACTGGATGAGCGGCGCATTGAAAACATCTTGAACTATGAAACCAGTCATAAATTAGGATTGCTTGCCGCACCTACTCCCGATCATTTTGTACCCGTGCTCTATAGTCTTGGCTTAATGGATAGCAAAGATGAATTAAACTATTTTTATGAGTCAATGGCGAAGTTGCCGGCATTTAGTGAAAGAAGTTTTATCTTGAAGAGTTAACCCATACAGCGTACGCGCGAAGCTGAAGCATTGGCTTTGCGCGTTTGCGCTTCGTATGACTTTATAACTACTCCACCACAATTTTATGATTTTCAAACGCCCCCTCTTTCGAAATAATCCTCAGTACATACACACCTCTTGCTTCTTTACTCAAGTCAATCTCACTTGACAAATCAGGATTTGCCAGTTGATAAACACAAGCCCCTGTTGCATTCACCACTTCCACACGACTGATTGAATACAATTGCGAATTACCAGACTCCGCTATTTTAAAAATTCCACTTCCAGGATTTGGATATACTTTAAATGCAGCTGGTTTCGCATATTCAGAAATACCGATTACAGCATCTGTGGTAGCATACCAAACACCTTTGCCTCCAGTGCAAGCAAATAAATAGGTATTCGCAGTATAAATATCCGTTACCGGACAAAAAGGTAACTCCTTGTGAATGGAGATCCATTTGTTATTATTCGCATCAAACAAAAACAAATCATTATACATACCCGTGAGCACACGTTCTTTGATCGTTTTTATACAATGCATATAGGAATCCTTAGGAATTCCGGTACTTGCACTTACCCAGACTCCTCCGTTATCTGTAGATTTGAAAACTCCGTTCGTTGTAGCTGCAAAAAGATTTTTGTCTGTTACAGCTATTGAATTGACGTATATAGTTGTAGGATCCGTAATTGTTTTTTTCCAATCATTGGCCTGTTCATCATAATAAAAAACACCTTGAGAAGTGGCTGCATACAGATAATAAGATGTGGATATAAACGTGTTAACAAACACGTTCGTTAATGCCCCTGCCGATTTCACCCAAGTTACCCCTTCATCATTCGACTGGTAGATGCCATAATTATCCGTGCCTGCAAACAGTAGCAAATTTCTGGAACCTAAAGCATGTACGCCTTTCTTTATAACGCCTGTATCAATTGGTAATCCCGTATTCAACAGCGTCCATGAAACACCACCGTCGTTTGATTTATGCACACCATCTTTGGTAGCTGTGTACACACCAGTTCCAAAACGTACAAAACAAGAAACAGAAGCATTTGGCGAAATTCCATTTGTTGCCTGTGTCCAGGTAACACCATTATTGGGTGAATAAAAAGCGCCGTTGGAAGATGTACCAAAAAACCAATTGTTTCCAAACAATTCCATTTTCTGAACATACAATGCGGCTATACCTTTATTGGATGCTGTCCAGGAAGCACCTTTGTTTGTAGAGATGTACACACCCTGGTTTGTTCCTGCAAAAAGTAAACTTCCTTTTACCTGCAAACTCCAAACACTCACACCGGGTATCATTCCAGTTGAACAGGCTTGCCAGGTTTTTCCACCATCTGTTGAAGCGTATAGTCCCATTTCATCTGTTCCTGCAAACAAAATATTGTCAATACTGGTCAGCGACATGATGCGTTTATTTGCCGGTAGATTGGTGCTTATTTTTGTCCAGCTTTCGCAATGATCTGCTGATGCAAACACACCATCATTGCTTCCACCAAAAATGGTATCGTTTCTTTTTGTCAGGCAATTGATAGTGCAGTAGGGTAAAGGAAGCCCTACACTCTTTTGTTTCCAGGTAATTCCATAATCGGTAGAGGTACATACACCATCATTCCACATCCCTCCTACAACTGTTTTATCATCCATCATCATCGCGGCAATATGATTATACACAGGAACTGTAGCTGTTTTCCAGCTATCACCATCATTTGTGGATACATAGGTAGTGCTTATAATTCCGGCCACAACGATGGAACCATTATGTATCAACGAAGCAGCAGTCCCTGTTGGAAAAATTCCATTCTCCATTAATTCCCAGGTAGCAGCATTATCCCGTGAGCGATAAACTCCTCTTCCTGTACCTATAAAAAAGTCGTTTCCAGTAATGACCATGGATTCGATCATATATTCTGGTAATCCATTTTTGATTTGTATCCAGGAATCACCGTTATTATGTGATACATAAAGCCCTCCAGCGGTTCCTGCATAAATATCATTGCCATTGAGGGCAAAACATTTTACAGTGCCTCCATCCGGAACAGGCAGTTCTTTCCATAGTTGTGCATATAATCCGGAAGTAATCAGGAAAAATAATAACAAAAAGGAAGTGGATTTTTTCTTCATGAGGGCGTGAGTTTTTAAACCGTTTCAAAAATAAGGAATCAAAGAAAGCGCCCTACAGTTATTTATTTAACGGTTGCTAAGTTCATATGAAAGGTCAACCTCGTTTTACTTTTTTGAAAATAAGATTAGATGCTGTATCTCCAACAGCGTCGAGAAACCTCTTTCTCCTGAAATGTAAAAGTGTAGCGGTAATCATTTATATGTTTGCTAATAATGTATTACATTTTGGTAAGAATGGATCACCGCAAAATGTTGGGACACTTTACTTTTGTAATTAATTGTATTGATGATAAATAAAATTAATTTGCCTCTTGTTTGATTGTGATTCTTTTATTTATGAAGACTGAATTAAAATAATCTGGAAAATAACGGCATGATGCAAAATAATGAAATTGAGGGAGAGTAATAGTTCGGGATCGTAGCAATGTACATGTATACTTTCTGTTTTTAATTCAATCTAAAAAATATATGTTATGAAAAATATTTTTAAATACTTAGTTTTTTCTATTAATTTCCTTATGGTTGCAGGGAGGCTAAATGCGCAAACGATAACTAATATATGCGGAAATACCTCTCCGGATTCTATATGGGAGGCTGATTTTCAGAGACAAGTACAGTTATATAGCTCTTCGGATAGAGCAAGTCGTGCTGCCACCTATACAATTCCTGTGGTAATTCACTTATTATACCGTGGGAGTACAGAAAGCACTATTGGAACAAAGGCCAACCTACACCCGAATCAAATAAAAGCTCAAATGGAAGCACTGGATGAAGTTTTTTCGGGAAATGCACCTGGCAACAGTACCCTTCCAAGCGTTTTTGCAAATGTTGATGCAAATGATGTTGGTATTAGGTTTTGCCTGGCAAGATTAGATCAAAATGGAGGTGTTATGTCGGAACCAGGTGTGGACAGAATTGACTGGGAAAAAAGAGGATGGACTAACCCTGGTTCATTTTCGGATTATAGTCCATTAGTAAGTTACTTTGATAATACAATAAAGCCGGCGACGATTTGGGATCCAACAAAATATCTTAATATTTGGTTAGGCGATTTTAATAACGGTACCGGATATGCCACCTACCCTCCTTCGAGCCAACTCTCTGGTATAACAAGTAGTATGGGAACAAAGACAACTGATGGTGTTTTTGTTTCTACAAAAGTCTTTGGATGTAAAAACAAGTATTCCAGTGGATATTATTTTACTTCCGGTTTTGGAACCGACTATGTTGAGGGCGACATAACAGCTCATGAAATTGGGCATTGGTTGGGATTGATTCATATTTGGGGAGATGCAACCTGTGGAAATGACTATTGTAGTGATACTCCCCCGCAAGAAGATCCAAACCAGGTTAAATGTCCTCAGCACCCATATAAAAAAGGCTATTGCTCTGGAAATACAACAGGAGAGATGTTTCAAAACTTTATGGGATATACGCAAGATGCATGTATGTGTATGTTCACGGCTAATCAAAAAACAAGAATGCTAACAGCAATGAGTAATAGTCCATACCGTAAGTCTTTGGGAACTCATGGACTATGTGATTCACCAACCTCCATTACTGAACATTCAGATAGTAAAGACCTCCCTTTCGACGTGTTGTGTGATAATGCTGCCGCTTTAATTACGGTGTCCTTCAATTCTTCAGAACCAAACGATTATTTGTTAGAGGTAAAAAACTTATTAGGTCAAACCGTTTATTCAGAAAAAATAAAAAATTTTTCAGGTTCCTATTTCAAACAAGTGTCTTTATCCCACTTTGATAATGGATTGTATCTGATAAGCTTAAGTAACGCTTATGCACGATCTGTAAAAAAAGCGGTATTGAGTAAATAGTCGTTTTGGGGGCTTCGCTTTGACCATTTCGATCGCATGCCGCCTTAGTTCCAGCGATAGCGCAGCGGAGCCGAGAACTGCGGGCTAGCCTTCAGTGCTTCCGTAACAATTTCCTGATCACTACCAAATGTGACAGTAACACCAGAGGCACAA
>DASRRA010000546.1:0-1605 GCA_035696085.1 Bacteroidia bacterium
GAAATTTTTCTGTCGAGACGAACAAGATACAATACAAGCCCGGCGAGGATTGTCAACATTACAGCAATTACTACATATATTTTTCCATTCTCTTTCATTGCATCAGCCATGTTTACATTCTGTGCATTTATGATCAAAGTAAAAAGTAAAAAGTAAAAAGTAAACGACAACTTTTTCATTGTGACAATTTTTGTTCGTATAAAATTTTCATCCTGATCTTAAGTGTAGCGATCCATACACCTATTAATGTCCATCCTGCAATAGCCGGGTAAAAAACGAGCCGCATGTTTGCCGAAGCACTTCCGGGATCAAGTGCGGGATTTCCCTCGCTACCGCCTGGATGCAAGCTATCTAATAATCGTGGAATGATCCAGATGGAAGGAAAAAGCATGGCAAATGCAAAGATGTTGTAAACAGCGCTGATCCTTGCCCTTTTATCAATATCCTGGATAGAATCTCTTAATACCAGATAAGCTGCATAAACCAGCAATGCAATAGCAGCACCGATTAATTTTGGCTCACGAGCAATGGTATCAAAAGAATTGAAAACAGATTTATTTGAATCGATCCATGTATAGCTCATCCAAATGGCACCTGTTATATAACCAAGTACGCCAAACAATATACCTACACCGGCATATTGACGGGATGCTATGTCATGAATGTGGTTGTTTGTTCTTAGATACATGATGGCACGAACAAATGAAACGATGAACAAGATCATCATGCCAAACCACATACATACATGAAAGAAAAGATTACGTATAGTTTCCTCTAATTGCGGGTTTCGGGGTACCTCAATAAGTAAGCCCGCAATAAATGTGTAAACAAGAAGCAAAACACCCAGAATTTTCCACCAGGATTTACGCATATAAAAATTTGTGGTTCGTCATAGGAAAACTGCGATAGGCGCAGCCATAAATAAGTGATTGCAAAAATAAGGGGAAAGGAATAATGAACAGGGAAGAAACATCAGGGAATTTTGAATAAAAGTCATCAATCTTTCCATAAAAACGGAAAAAGGATAACTGCAAGCATTACGACAAGTACATCAAGTACTACAATTAGAAATAAAGTAGAATATGCTATTGCCATTTTATCACTAAAAACAGTATTGGAAAGCTGCATTAGCAGCATTAGTTGCGGAATAATAATTGGAAAACCCAGTATTGCCATTATAGCAGCATTTTGTTGCGCCTTTGCGGCAATAGCAGAAAGAAATGTAAACACCAGGCTAAGGCTCCAACCGCCTAACAATACTAATCCAATAAATGGAAGTACTTTTTGTACAGGGTTTCCTAAAAAAAGTGAAAAAAGCAAAATACTGAGGAAGCTCATTAATAACATTAGCACAGAGTTGAACACAAGTTTTGCAAGAATAAAATCCCGTGGGTTTACTATTGAATAAAAATAAAGCATGCGACCGCGGGTTTCTTGCAAAAAACTTTTCGCTACAGCATTTATACAAATAAACAATTGAATGATCCAAAACAATCCATTCCAAACTTTAGCTTCCGGTTCCCGTATTGTCATGTATAAAACAAAAATAGTTGCCATGATATATAATAGTATACCATAGAAACTGTACTGCTGTCTTACTTCAAG
>DASRRA010000547.1:0-2792 GCA_035696085.1 Bacteroidia bacterium
GATATCAACTAAAGAAAACCATTTAATAACACAAAGACATGAAAATAAAGGATAATGTGCTGCGCTATTCTGATTTTCTGACGAGTGCAGTAGAAGGTGGAAAACTCATTTATACAGTTCTTGAAAGTTTCCCGTTAGGAATCGTTATTACGAATGAAAAGGATGAAATTATATATGTTAATTTCAAAATGGCACAAATGACAGGGTATTCCAGAAAAGAAATCCTGCATAAAGTGTCAAGTATCTTTCTTTATTTTCCCAGTGAGCAGCAGCGACTCCAGGATATCATTGCACAAAGGCGTTCCAATATTTATGAAACTTATGAACTTTATGTAAAGCGTAATAATGACTCATCCTTCCTTGCCCACACCGTTACAGCCCCATGGAAGGATGAGGATGGTAAAAAACTTGGTACAATTAGTATCGTTACAGACATTACATTGGATAATCGACATAAAGAATTGGAGGCGCTAGCACTGGCTGCTACAAAGACAGCAAACTCAGTAATGATTACTGACAAATTCGGAAAGATTGAATGGATTAATGAAGGATTTACCAAGCTTTCCGGGTACCAATTATATGAAGTAATTGATACAAAAGGGGAGTTGCTGAGAGAAACCGATGACTCGGATTTTTATACCGATATTTATGCAGCAACATTTGAGAAAAAATCCATTACCAGGGAATACAAGCGTTTAAATAAAAAAAGGAGTCCTTATTGGGTTATCAGTACGCTAACTCCCGTATTAGATCCTCAGGGCAATGTAAAAGAAATAACGATAATGGACACAGATATTACGAAACAGAAATTGGCCGAAATAAAACTGATTGAAACGGAAAAGAAACTGGAGCAACTTTTAAAAAATAAGTGAATTGATGACACTCATCCTGAGTAAGCATATCCTTTTTCATCTAACTTTCGAAATACAGAAAACATAATTTCTGTACGTGTACCGGATTTTGAACCCTTGAAATGCTCACTATCGAACCAGAAAATCACGAGTAATTTTACCTTTTCACCGGTTAGAGAATCGACAATTACTTTAACCGGTTTTTCTTTGGCTTTTAGAACGGACGGAAAGGATTGAACTTCGTCTTGAATAACTTTTGACGCTTCTTCCGCTTTTTTCACATCTACACTAATATTGAATTCCTGGCGGAGATCATTATCATCATTCGAATATTTAATCAAAGGGTTTTTGATAATGGATGAGTTGGGTATTAAAATAATTTTACCATTTTCAGCTTCAACGGTTGTTTGCCGCATCGTCATGTTTTTTACAATGCCTTTGACAGAGTCGCTTTCAATTAAATTCCCGACTTTGTAAGGCCTGCTAAACGCCAGAATTAATCCGGAAAGAAAATTTTCACCAATATCCTTCAGCGCAAATCCAACAATGAATGTGGTTATACCTGCGCCCGCAAGAATTTTATTTGATATAGTGCCAAGTCCTAGTATCCCAAGAGCTATGACGATACCGAATATGAGTAAAATTGACCATACAATTTTACTGATAAAATTAGTGACCAACGGATCTCGCGTTCTTCTTAACGCATATTTAGAAACCAGTTTGGCTACCAAATTTGCGACAATAAACGTCAAAATGATGCAGATAATACCTCCTATTAGCGCAGGGAGATAATGCATAAAATTTTTAAAGGACAGATTAAAGTTTTCAAAAAAATGGCTCATATTCAATTAGTGTTAAAAAATAATAGTGTCATTAAAACAATGCCATTTTCTGAAACAGGCTTTGATAGACAACATATGCTTATGCACTATTCTGGTTAATGGCACTGTGAATTTATTGTTAACAATTGAGGTAAAAATTCCATGTCTGCATGTATCCAAGAAGGAGTGTTCACTTCGTATTCCTTAACAATTACAGGCTATTCATGAAGGCAGTTCACTTATACACAGGTTGGTTTTCTTCTTGCCTTCCCTCAACAACTTAATAAAATTAAATGCCAAGTTGAATTAATTAACTAATCACCTTTAACAATGAATACACCATTTCGTCCGAAAAATTTCTTTGAGATATTTGCATCAAGAGTTTCGAATTTTGCAGGAAGTACCGCTGCCTTTTTAATTGCTTTTACGCTGGTTATCATATGGGGCATTGTTGGTCCGGTGTTTCATTATTCGGAAAACTGGCAATTGGTCATTAATACCAGCACAACCATCATTACTTTTTTGATGGTCTTTTTGATTCAAAAATCTCAAAACAAAGATTCGCTTGCTATACAGCTAAAATTAAACGAGCTTGTAGCGGCGCATGAGTTTGCTAGTAATCGCATGGTATGCGTAGAAGATATGACGGAGGAGGAACTCAAAACCATAAAAAAATACTACTCCAAATTAAATGAGCTTTCGCTTAAAGAAAAGAAATTGCAGCAAACACATTCCATTGATGAAGCCTATAAGGATAATGAATTTAAAAAAGATCTGGAAGAACAGATTTCCGATTTTATTAAAAAAGGTAAACAGTAACTCACAAGAAATTTTTGCTTATTGAATGTTAAGTGGTTGTCAAACGCCGCCGTAATCAACATTTAATTGAAATAAAGCAATACAGGAATGGACATAATTTTTTTGTAGATTCGTATTACTAAAACAATACGAACATAATGAGAAAAGTAATTGCCGCCATCAATATGACAATTGACGGTTTCTGTAATCATGAATCTGGAATTGCTGACGCTGAACTTCACGACCATTATACTGAACTGCTAAAGCAAGCGGGTGTTATGCTTTATGGCAGAACTACCTACCAACTCATGGAAAGCTATTG
>DASRRA010000548.1:0-1581 GCA_035696085.1 Bacteroidia bacterium
AGATATCATCAGAAAAGTAAACGGCCCTATAGCCATGCTTCCTTGCGTAAGTCTTTATTTTTACGAACGTTGCAAAAACTGCGATGAAAAGCATTGTGCACTTCATGATATGATGATCGAAGTAAGGGATGCCACCCTGAATGTCCTCGAGAAACGAACACTTGTAGATTTGGCCGATATGGAGTGATTAACATTTTGTCAAAGCAAGTCTACCTCGTTGGTAGGGTTACCCAATTGGCTTATCTTCGTCGCTCAACTAAAAACCTTTTTTATGGGACTACGTCTTGGTGATGATGCGCCTAATTTTAAGGCACAAACAACCGAAGGAGAAATTGATTTTTACGAATACTTAGGTAGTTGCTGGGGTATTCTTTTTTCACATCCTGCTGATTACACTCCTGTATGCACGACTGAGCTGGGTAAAACGGCATTGTTAAAAGAGGAATTTGCAAAACGGAATACAAAGGTTCTTGCTGTGAGTGTTGACCCCCTCGAAAAACATATTGGATGGAGTAAGGATATAAATGAGACACAGAATTGCACTATTGATTTTCCTCTGATCGCAGATGAAGACAGGAATGTTTCTTTATTGTACGATATGATCCATCCTAATGCATCAATAACACAAACAGTTCGTTCATTGTTTATCATAGGTCCGGATAAAAAAGTAAAACTGATCATTACTTATCCGCAAACAACAGGACGTAATTTTAATGAAGTGGTGCGTGTATTGGAGTCATTACAACTGACTGCTGGTTATAGTGTAGCTACGCCAGCTGATTGGAATCATGGTGAGGATGTGATCGTAGCATTATCGGTATCAACTGAGGATGCTCAAAAGAAATTCCAGAAAGGTGTGAAGATCGTTAAGCCATATTTACGTTACACACCGCAGCCGAATTTATAATAACGATGTCGCTCTGCTATATAAAGAAAATGATTTAACACAGGTAATAAAATGAGTGCACTGGTAAGTGATTTACTGAATGAATTAAAGGGAAAAGAAATTGCAGAGCAATTACAAATTCTTGCAAGCCGCTTTCCCGGTGAGGTTGTGTTTTCCACCAGTTTTGGTTTGGAAGACCAGGCAATTACTTATTTCATTGCCTCTAATAAATTGCCGGTAAAAGTGTTTACCCTTGACACCGGCAGGAATTTCCCTGAAACATATTCAACATGGAGCAGAACAGTTGAAAAATACGGGTTAACTATTTCGGCTTATTATCCTGATGCAAATTCATTACAGGAGTTTGTAAGCAAAAAAGGGCCTAATAGTTTTTACGAATCGGTGGAGAATCGTAAGCAATGTTGTTATATAAGAAAGGTGGAACCTTTGCAAAGAGCATTAAAGGGAAATAAGATCTGGATAACAGGTATTCGTGCAGAGCAAAGTAACAACAGGCATGATATGCCGATGCTTGAATGGGATGAGGCAAATCAAATTATTAAATTTCATCCATTACTTAGCTGGACATGGGGACAAGTAAAACAATATGTAAGCAAAAATGATGTTCCTTACAATCCTTTACATGATAAAGGTTTTGTAAGTATTGGTTGCGCACCCTGTACAAGGGCTATCAA
>DASRRA010000549.1:0-7213 GCA_035696085.1 Bacteroidia bacterium
ACTTGAATTCACACCGTTTATCCGATCAGACGTAAGAGGTAGTAAAGTATCCAATTTTCTTTTCCATCCGGGAGTGCTCTACCGTTTAAAACATGATTTTACTTTTGTTTTCAGAGCTGCCTATGAAATAACCGGTAGATACGGCGCAACACCGATTTTGAACAAAGTGCTGATTCGCTATCCGAAAAGTAATGTATTTGCTGCAATACTTTTACCAATACGGTTTGAGAACAACCACGCTCCTTCCTATACTGCCGCGTTTCAATTTGGAATAGGATTTTAAGCATTCTGTTATAAGTCCGGTTTTTATTGAAAACCTGCCCGCCCACCCAAGCTGCGGCATCGGATAATAAAAATGCAACTGCATTGACTGCGAAACAGGTTGGACAAAAGCCTATGGCTTTTCAAACTTCACTGTTTTTCTTTAAGAAATAAACAAAGAAGCTTTTGCCTAGCTACTAGGGAAATGAAGATGTTAATTTAAGCTTGAAATTTGAAACGACGAAAACGTTGTTTTTGCAACGTTGTGAATTATCAATGGTCTTTCCTAAAATGGCGTTTAATCAATTGCAAATTAATGATCCGTTTTAACCTACTACAAGTACACTCAGTTAGGCAGGAATTAGTAGCTTAAAAACTGATCCTTCACCTATTTGGCTTTCAGCGTCAACATGCCATTTATGAATTTCGATTATTTTTTTTACCAGCGAAAGCCCTATTCCTGTTCCTTCAAAATCATCTTTATTTTGAAGCCGTTTAAAAGGGGAAAATATTTCATTCTTATATTTTTCGTCGAACCCAATGCCGTTGTCCCTGATGCTTATTTCAAAAAAATGTTTATCGTGTTCATCTTCGTTCTTTATGACTGCTTTACATGAAATTTCAATCCGGGGAGTTCTTGTATTATACTTTAGGGAATTAATAATAATATTATAAAAAACTTGTTCCAATTGATATTTAATGCCACTTACTTCAGGTAGGGAATCGGATGTGATCACAGCGTTTTTCTCCAGAATTTTCAGTTCAAGATCTTCTAATGTTTCCGATAACACTTCATCAAGCATCACATTTTCAAATTTATCCTCTATTCTACCTGTTCTTGCATAATTCAGTGCATTTTCAATTAAATTTTTCATTCGGTCTGAACTTTTTATAATTTTCGAAAACATATTCCTTTCAACGCTATCCATTGCCTTTTCTGAGAAAAGTTGAGAATACACTTGAATCTTTCGAAGCGGTTCCTGAAGATCGTGACTTAAAATATTAGAAAAATGCTCTAACTCCGAATTAGCTATTAATAGCTCATCATTTTTTGAATTTAATTCTTCATTGAGCCTTTTCAAAGCTTTTTCCCTTTTGACTTTTTCAGTAATATCTCTAGCTATTACTAATATTGCGTATTGAACATTGTTTTCAAACAAAGGAATAAATGACGTCTCATAATAATTATTAGCGTTCGATTTGCTTAATTTATTCATAATAACCGATCCTTGCGCCGCATTTAGAAGGTCTTGATGATACTCTTGATCAATTTCGTTTGGAAATAATTCAGTGAAATTTTTACCTATTATCTCGTGCTTCAATTTGTTTAAAAACTTTTCTGTTACTGAATTAACAGAAATCAAATTAAGTTTAATATCAAATACATTCATATGATCCAATGTTGCATTGAATATATTTTCAATAAATGCATTTTGTTTCTTTAATTCCGCGTTTGATTTTTCAACCTCATTTAAAAGATTTTCCTTCTGCTTCATTTCCTCTTCCAGGTCATTTGCAGTTTTTATGGTAGACACAATGGGTAGTAATTTCCATAAGTGATAAATCGTGAGCCAGCTTATACATGCAGTGAAAAAACGCACAAGCGCGTTGATTCTGTAAAGAGGAATCCAAAACATCGTCGCATCCAGCAAGTGGGTTAAACCACAAGCCAATATAAAGAAGGCGAAGTATAAATATGCTGTGTGAAATCGAATTCCCTTCCTTTTAGAAACATAATTTAATATAATGACAGGTATGGTAAAATAAGCCGCCCAGATCATAAAATCACTAAGAATATAAAGCCACCCGTGGAAATCCGACCAGTATCCACAATGCCATCTGGGTGGCCAAGAAGTATGATCAAATAAATTCTTAAAAAACTCTTTAATCTGCCCCATTATTAACCTCTTAAATATTTCATGAATGTATTATAAATAATAATCTGGCTATACGGGTTTGAGCTGTTTTTTATTATTATTTATTAACTGGGAAATAAATACCCCGCGCAGCAATTTTCTTTATTTGTTTATTAAAAAGAGGTCGCCGAAATCTTAGCGGATCTGAAATTAGTGTGTAGCAAGGGAGTATTGACGCAATCATTAAAAAAATATCTAACGCGTCACGCAGAAAAAGCAATCGCCTTGTCATTTAATTTTTTAAATACAGCAAACATAATCTCGGAGCGTGTACCGGATTTCGAACCTTTAAAATGTTCACTATCAAACCAGAAAATAACCAAAAGCTTTACTTTATCTCCATTTAAAGAATCAATGATCACTTTTACATCTTTTTTATCGTTTTTGATTACAGATGAAAAAGTTCGGACGGTATCTTCAATTATTTTTACTGCCTCTTCCGCTTTCTTATTGTCAATGCTGATGGTAAATTCCTGCCTTAGATCATTGTCATCATTGGTGTATTTAATTAATGGGTTCTTAATAATATTGGAGTTAGGAATAAGAATGATCTTTCCATTTTCAGCTTCCACAGTGGTTTGACGCATGGTCATGTTTTTCACGATGCCTTTTATTGAGTCGCTTTCAATCAAACTTCCCACTTTATAAGGTCTGCTAAAAGCCAGCACCAAACCCGACAGAAAATTTTCACCGATGTCTTTTAATGCAAACCCCACAATAAATGTGGTAATACCAGCACCAGCAAGAATTTTATTTGAAATTGTACCAAGGCCAAGAATACCCAGTGCAATTACGATCCCAAATATCAGTAAAATAGACCATACCATTTTGCTTATAAAATTCGTAATTAGCGGATCATTTGTTCTGTGCAATACATATTTGGATACCAGTCTGGAAACAAAATTAGCTATCAGAAAAGTTAATAGGATACAAACGATTCCACCAATGAGCGCTGGCAAATAGTGAAGAAAATTTTTAAACGAGAGATTGAAATTTTCAAAGAATCTTTTCATATTAAAAAAAAATTAAGTTAATTGCTCATGCTATAAAATGTGTGCCAAGAGACCTACTAAATATTAATTATTGTTAGCTAACTATAGTTATAGTTAAAGCTTTATTTCTACATTATTCGAACGCATAAATTAAATTGTTACGCTTTAACTGAGTACTAAGTAACGATTCATTTTACTCATATTCAGTTTCCACTAGCACTCCAGCTTTATTTGTAAACCCTAGCTTGTGTAGTCATTAACTAAAATGTTCACAAAATTCCTCAGCGTAATTTTATCTAAACAACGTAGATACCCTTCCTATATTAATAAAATAAAGGTTTTAGCTTAGTATATATACGCTATTCGATTTGGTCACTGTTTTGAAAGCGTCTTAAAAAATAACGGAATATTAGAGCTGTAAACAGATAACAATGTAGAAGCAATCGCTGCTAACAAGGTTGTTTCTGCAAGTGATAGAGTTAACTTTTTAGTTTCATCTAATTTATCTACGATAACCAATTCAAAGAAGAATGATGAAACTTTTAAACAATACTATATGCGAAATGCTACAAAAATACGTAAGGCTTACAAGCGATTTATAAAACAAATAAAGCCTTACTGGGTTGTGTACAGCACAAATAAATCGCCCAGAGTTGTTGATGTAAAAGTAATGTCATCGCAACGGGCATAAACAATTAATAGTTAAATCTACAAATTATGAAAACAAAATCATCTACAAAATCAAAAAGTAAAAATAAAAATTCCTCGAATCCCATGGAGCGGTCGTTACTAATGGAACTCTTTGAAAATGGATTAAAAGATATCTATTGGGCAGAAAAAGCTTTAACCAAAGCATTACCCAAGATGGTAAAAAACGCTTCTTCAGAAGAATTAATCGAGGCCATTGAAAACCATTTGGCTGAGACGGAGACGCAAGTTGAAAAAGTAGAGCAGGTGTTTGAGCTATTGGGAAAAAAACCCGTTGCTAAAAAATGTGAAGCAATGGCTGGGTTGGTAAAAGAAGGAGAAGAAATTATGAAAGATACCGAAAAAGGTCCGCAACGTGATGCTGGGATCATTTCAGCAGCGCAGAAGGTAGAACACTATGAGATTGCTTCTTACGGAACACTAACGGCATTTGCCAATACACTTGGATTAGATGATGTTGCAGCAATCTTACAAGACATCCTGGAAGAAGAAAAAACTGCTGATGAAACGCTTACTGAAGTGGCCGTTTCTACCATCAATGTGGAAGCATTAGAGGAAGAGGAAGCTGAGTAGTAGTAAAAAATGGAATTAAGAAAAGGCAATTTACCATTGCCTTTTCTTTGATCTTTTATTCGTTTATATTATAGTAAAGATTTTAAAATTTTATACAGCATATGATACCCAAAGGAAGACTATTTTTAATTGGAGGTGCGGAAGATAAGGAAGACGGTAAAGAGAGAGAAAGTAATAATAAAAATTTTGAAAAATTTGAAATTCTTAAAGCCATTTTACCGGAAGAAGGTAAACAGCGTATCGAGATTATAACAACGGCTTCTTCAGTTCCGGATGAAACGCAAGAAATGTATGAAGAAGCGTTCAAGAAGATAGGATTTGGTAAAATCGGATTTATAAGTATGGGCAATAATTACGATACGTGCAACCCGGAATTTGTGAAGCGAATTGAAAAAGCACATGCGGTGTTATTGAGCGGAGGAGATCAATTCCGTCTTTCTACCATTCTGGGTAATACAGATGTCCTATCAGCCATTAAAGACAAATATCATAACGATAAAAATTTTATAATTGCCGGTACGAGTGCGGGCGCAATGGCCGCAAGTGATATTATGTTAACGAATGGGGAAGAAGGTAATGATGCGCTATTAAAAGGTACCATTGAAATGAGTTCAGGCTTAGGATTACTTAGTCATTGTATCATCGACACGCATTTTCACAAACGCGGCAGGTTTGGACGGCTAGCGCAAGCGGTTGTTATAAATCCTACATGCACGGGCATTGGCTTGTGCGAGGATACAGCTCTGTTGATTAAAAAAGGAAAAGAAGCAGAATGTTATGGTTCTGGCACCATCACTTTGATTGATCCTACCTATGTAAAGCACACCAATATCGCTTATGCAGAGAAGGATACTCCGGTTTGCATTCAAAGTCTTAAAGTTCATATTATTCATAAAGGCAATAAATTTATGTTAGATACACGAAAGTTTATTCCAGCCAAAGAGGATATGAAAATGGAAAGAGAAGCAAAGATGGACTAAGTAAAAACTGGAAAGCGAAATAAGTTATAAAGTCCAATAATAAAATTTAATTTAGATAAAAAAGTTGATCAATTTCGATATTCACAATAGGCAGGTGTACCTCCCCTAATTCCAATAAAATTATCTTCTCTTCTTCAATTATATGTTTTAGCATATCACAAACAAAATTTAGTTGAATGGATTCTGCATAGGATAAAAGTACATTGTAAGTGCAGATCTTTGTCAATAACACCTTTTCTACCAATGCCTGGATTGATCTATCCAAATAGGTTCCCTTTTTTGGGGCTTTTAAAATTGATTCTTTATAATGGTCCAACCAAGGATCTATCTCATAGTAATTGTTTGATGCCTCTTTTTGAAGCATGGCAAATATATTCTGTATATTTTGCGTATGCTGGTTAGCTTGCTCGCTATACCTATTAATGATATGAGCCAATTGAACTGAGGAAACCATTGAACCAATAGTTTTCAGTGCACAATGTGAATGGATTTCAGCGGCATAAACCGAATCCAATCCAGTTTTAAACGAGACAAGAATCAATTGATTTTCCATAATTAGCAATACGCAAAACAGAAACCAATTTATCTGAAAAAAAAATAAAGCTGATTCAAAATGAAGAAAGTACTATTTTATATCAGTTATAAAGCCATATGATCTATAGATCGCAGATCATTGATGTAACGACTACAAATTATTTTTCTTGATAACACTTATTTCTCCATTACGTTCTTCATAAACCATATCAACTTTATCCAATGAATCAACATTGCTATTGATTCGTACACCTTTATTAAGTCATGATGAGTAATCATTGCCTTCTTCATATTCTCTTCCATCACTTTTTGATCTTTAGGATTAGCATTCTACAGCAAGTGGGTAGGCAAAATACGGTGATTGCGGCACATACGACTTGTAATGATAAAGGATTGATCATTAAGCCCGTGCATGAACCCGTGCATCGCCATATTGGAAAAATTGGTTGTGGAAGGTAAAGTTAAACTGGATGATATCATTTCTCATCGCTTACCATTAACGGAAGCTCCTAATGCATATAAAATTTTTAATGATAAAAAAGATGATTGTGTGAAGGTAGTTTTAAAGCCTTAATTAATTTAAAACAAAAAAAGAAGATCGTTCGAATCTTGAACGATCTTCTTTTTTTTGGGTTACTTCTTTTTTAATATCCACGGTTTTCCCAACCTCTATGAGCTGCTTCCGCATGTCCTTCTGAATCACCATACCAGCCGCGACCTTGACCGTTGCTGTAGTTATCATCATCATCACGACTGCTGCGGCTATAACCACGGCTGCTATAACCACCATTGTTGTAGCCGCCACCGTTGGATCCGCCTCTGTCTTCCCATCCGCGACGTGCAGCTTCTGCATGTCCTTGAGAATCACCGAACCATCCACCGTGCCCGTGTCCTCTGTTGTCATCATCGTAATCGTTATCACGGTTACGAGAATAACTTCCGCGACCGTCATCATAGTCGTTGTACGAAGAGCTATATCCCTGGGAACGACTGTTACTGCGACCATATCGCCCATTGTTATCGTCGTAATCATAACCGCCGTTTCTGGACGAACTGCTGTATCCACGATCATCATCATCATCGTCACGATCTCTGGAAGACCCGTATCCACGGTTTTCCCAACCGCGTTCTGCTGCTTCAGCGTGTCCTTGTGAATCCCCAAACCAGCCGCGGCCATTACCGCTTCTGCGGCTGTTGTAATTACTTTGATTTTGTCTGCCGCTTGAATAACGGCCATTTGATCTTCTTG
>DASRRA010000550.1:0-5161 GCA_035696085.1 Bacteroidia bacterium
TTGACTAAGAAGTTAGTGTTGGATTACCAAACGTTCTGTTTTGGTCGAAGCAGCTGTTTCCAATTTGCAGAAATAAACACCAGCCGGTAATTGAGCAATATCCACTGTTTTATTAAATGTTCCAGCCATATTGCTTTCTTCGGCAATAACTAAAACTTGTTGTCCTAAACTATTGAACAATGACAGTTTCATTTTACCTGCATTGGTCAGGTTTCCAGATACGATTAACGATTGATCAGCGGGTACCGGATACAATTGGATGAAATCATTATCTGCCAATTCACCAATACCAGTTGTTCCGGTCACATTGATTGTTCCTGTATAAGGCATTTTATTAAATGCTGTTGCCGTTACATCAATTGTTCCGGCTACAGCAGCAGGAATGGTAATATCAACCGAAGTACCGTTAGATATACCTGTTCCAAGGATAACACCATCTTTGGATAAGCAAACCAATGCATCTTTCACATCGCAATTTACTTTTACTGTTACCGTACTCAATGCTATAGAGTTGGCATGTGCTACAACCATAGCACCAGGCGTATCTGTAAATAGCATCACAGAAGGATCTCCAAATACGGTCCATGTATCGGTCATATCTGTTCCGCTATCATCCGCTCCTTTACCATTGTAGGTATCATTCATTTGCATACAGCCGTTGAAAGAAATTCCAGCGAATGTACGTTTGATATTTCCCGTTTTTGCTTCGGTTAAAATGTCTACCATCGCATCTTGCGCTTCCATCGGCGGATTCCAGCTTTGGTTAATGGTTGACATAAATGTAGCAATTGCTCCTGTTGGTTTTGTTGGGGTTCCAGCACGTGTCCAGGCTTCTGCGAAACATGTTCCTGAAACGAAGTTTCCGTTTACACAAGCAACAGCCCAAATAAAAGGATTCATTTTATCATTTGTAGCAGACGTCACATTGCTGGATGAATAACCAGAAGTTACAAATTGATTTTCTACACCGTGACCTGTATAGGTGATGATACCAACGCCGGCATTTACCTGTGTTGCAATCATCGAAGCAGTTGGGTTTCCTGATTTATCTACTCCGCCTTGAGAACCGTCAAAGTTTTCGCTTACATCATTATAGGTGAAACCCATTAATTTAGTTCTGATTTTACGTTGGTGTTGCCAATCATACTCATCGTCATCACCTGGTCCTTGATCCGAACCAATACAAATTCCTTTTTTATACCAGGTAGCACCTTTTTGGGGTGTTTTTTCATACGCAATGGTACGATTTACCATGGTTTGTACTTGTGTAGATGTGGTTGCTGAAAAGCGTCCCATAAATACTTCAGGGTAGGAGTCAGATCCTGTAATGTAACCATAGTCATTATCTGAATCTCCAGCACTTGTTGAAGATGATGGAATCTGAGGGGCATCACCTACTAATAAAACGAATTTTAAGGTAGGGTGACTTGTATAATAATTAGCAATGTATTTTTTAATAGCAGATGCAGTAGAACCAGCTGTTGATTTTAATACCAATTCTGTTGCAATTCCTTTTTGGTTTTTCCATTTTACAAATGGTGCAATGTCATTTTTAAAATCATCATAGCAAATAACAAGCATAGAACCTGTTTCTCCGATAGGTGAAAAAGATGCTCTGCTTAATACGCTTTGGAAGTTGATAAACTGACGCTCGTAAATGGATTTCATTTCTTTATCAATTAGTGCAGCACCTTCATCTGCTGCACGAATTAATTCATTTTCTCCACCAACAGTGGTTTTTTGATCCACACGGATTACAATATCCGTATATACCCTTAATGTCTTTGTCTGAGCATTGTATTGAAATGGAGTTACCCAAATTGTTTGTGCTCTGTAATCTCTTAAAATATAAGGTGTATTTAAGGAAGCGATGTTAGACGGATAAAATTCATTTTTTGAATATTCCACACCTTTAATATAAGGTACTTTTGAAGGATCGGTATTTCTATACAGATTTCCTTTAGAAGGTACAAGGTTTACATTCTCCACATCATAAAAAGAAGTGGAAACAATCGTTACTTCGGTTTGTCCCAAATCAGGAATTATAAAAGAGCTTTTTAATTTAGGTAAGTCGGGGGCTCCTTTCTTTAGTAAAGGAGTTCCGTTTTCTACAGAAATAAGAAGTGCTTCAGCACCGTCCATTTGAACTGCAGTAGATTGATACGCTCCAGGTTTGAATTCGATTGTAACTGAGCCAGGGCCGTTAGCAATCGCTTGGATGGTTGTTGGATTTCCTGCGTTTATCATACCTGATGCGAACAGGCATAAGAGTGATACAGTAATTTTTTTCATGCGGTTTTTTTTTGGTTTTTATCTGTCCTGAATAAGCCTATTTCAGACTTAAACAAGCGGGATGTAATTAGATTTGAATTTAAATATCGTCAATAAAAACCAAGAAAGCAACTCTTTTTACGGGCAATTTAGGATTCCGAGCCTAGGTATAATACCTCCAAACCATTGATTTTATTGAAAAAAAACAACTTTTCTTATACGGTTAAAAATAAGTTATAACCTGAAATGCCCGGTATAAGGGTATAAACGCGACATATTGATACTATTTTGATGTATTACAAATACAATCTCTAATTTATTTTGTAGTGATTCGCCTACACGTTAATGATTTGATAATATTGCAGACATGTATTAATCATATAAAAATGTTGTATTTGTAGTACCAAAGTAAGTGTTGGTCATAAAACTTAAATCGTGCGAAAATTTATTATCATTTTTGCTTTTCTGGTATTTTCTTACCTTCAAATTCATTGGCAAATTTCTATTCCAACATACGAGGCTAATCCATATTTGCGGACCTGGTTAAGAACCGAACTTACAAAAACACAAGCGCTGCTTACCACTTCATTTTTGCATTTAAACGATAAAGTACAATTGCAAAAAATATATGCTCAGGCCAGAACACATTACAAGCAAGTGGAATTCTTTGTTGAATATTGCTCGCCACGGGAAGCCAAGAATTTTATTAATGGTCCACTTGTCCCGAAAAGCGATTTTGAACTCAGCAATAAAGTGATTCCACCTCGCGGATTTCAACGCATCGAAGAATTATTGTTTACGGATGACAGCCTTGATGTACCTGCTCTTCGTGAGCAATACGAACTCCTGATTCCAACATTGAATGAACTTAATACGTATTATGAAACCATTGAAATACAGGACGGGCAGGTATTGGAAATGTGTCAACTGCAATTGTTTCGCATTGCTGCCATGAACCTAAGCGGATACGATCAAACTATTGCACAGGATAATGTAACCGAATCATACTGGTGCATGGAAGGAATCAAACAAGTACTTGACCGGTTCAAACCTTATTCAAATGGGAATAACAACCTTGTTGCATTGCATGCAGCGGTGATGAAAGAGGTTGAAAAAGCAAAAGGAAAATTGCAACAACATCCGGATTATGCCAGCTTCAAGCGACTTGATTTTATCACCAACAACATCACGCCTTTAAACAAATTGCTTGTTGAATTTCATCAGCAATCTAAGCTCCCATGGAGTGGCCGCATCCAGGCCATCAATTTGCAGAACGGTTTTTTATTTGGAAAAGAAAGTTTTAATATGCAGTACTTTTCCATGTATTATAATGATACAACCAATTTAAAATTGCAAGCTGCATTGGGCAAACTTTTATTTTTTGATCCTATTCTTTCCGGAAATAATCAAAATGCCTGCTCGAGCTGTCATGATCCTTCAAAAGGTTTTACAGATGGCCTGACGAAAGGATTGGATTTCAACCGAACGAATTCCTTACCACGAAATACACCTACCTTATTAAACGTCATTTTTCAAAAAGCATTTTTTTACGATGGCAGGGCGTATCAACTCGAACAACAAATTTTTGATGTGGTACACAACAAGGCAGAAATGCAAAGCAATTTTGCAGACGTGATTAAAAAACTAAAGAAGAATACAACGTATTCCCTCCTTTTTCAGCAAGCATTTAAAAATACACCGGATGCGGATATCACTTCTTATTCCATTCAAAAAGCAATTATGGAATATGAAAAAACATTGGTTTCTATGAATAGCCGTTTTGATCAATATTTGCATGGCAACAAAATGAAGTTAAATGCGCGGGAGATAAATGGATATAATTTATTTGCAGGAAAGGCACTTTGTGGCAGTTGTCATTTTCTTCCTTTATTTAATGGTACCGTTCCACCCTTTTATACGGATTCAGAATATGAAGTAATTGGTGTTCCCCAGGATACCACCAATCAACAATTGGATATAGACAGAGGGCGATTTAATGTGACGGCCTTGACTGAACAGTCACATGCCTTTAAAACACCAACCATCCGTAATACTGCTTTGACTGCACCTTATATGCACAATGGCGCTTATGCTACGTTGGAAAGTGTCATGGAATTTTATCACAAGGGAGGGGGCAGAGGTTTAAAATTAGATGTTCCTAACCAAACACTTCCGTTCGACTCGCTTCAACTTAGTTCAATTGAGAAAGCAGATATCGTCCTGTTTCTTAAAACGTTAACTGATACTTCCGGTTTAACGCATATCCCTTCTTTGCCACAAATACAGCGTGTTACTACAAGTGCTACCACTCCCCACTAAATAATATTTTTTTAACAAATGTCTCTTTAATGATAAAATTGGGTTCATGGTAAAGTAACCTCCTGCATCTAATATTGCGTCATCAAATTGAGCCCCTATGAAAAAAAATTACAGTAGTGAATTCCAATTGTTCAGAAGCGTTGGAAAATTATTAAAGTTGGAGGAATTGCAAGAGCAATTGAAACTTCAAAAGTTTAAGTTTTTCTCCGCCATTATAAATGCATTAACTATTTTTTTAATTATTGTTTTAGGAAACACAGCACATGCACAATCTGCATTAAGCTTTGGTTCAAACAACACAAACACCTATGTTACGTTTGGTAATAAACCGGCTTTAGGTTTATCGCAGTTTACACTAGAATGTTGGTTTAAACGCACCGGAACAGGTGTGAGTGTTTCAACCGGAACAGGTGGTGTTACCTGCATTCCACTTGTAACAAAAGGAACTTCCGAATCAGATGGAAGTACGGTTGATTGTAATTATTTCCTAGGGATCAATACAACAGGCAATAAATTGGCTGCTGATTTTGAAGAAGGAGCTGGTGGAAGTACTCCCGGTTTAAATCATCCG
>DASRRA010000551.1:0-3980 GCA_035696085.1 Bacteroidia bacterium
GGAGAGTGAGTGCAGACTCAGTGAACCCTGCAAATGGTTTCAATTGGAGGGAATGTTCATTTCAATACATACCCGGAAAAGCCGGGTGGGAGCAAGCACATTTTTTTTCAATTTAAAAATGATGACTTTCAGTATGTAAAATTCAACAGAGCACAACGTAGGTTTGATTTCTTTAATGACAATAGATCTATTTCCTGCCGGAATGGAATTGTTCCTTTTATTCCATACGTCAATATTGAATGGAAAATGAATGATTATATAAAAGCGTATTGGAGTTGCGTGGGCTTTACTACGGGTTTGAATATTGCTGTGATTGATCCGGTAACTGGTGAGAACTGGCAAACTCCCGTTGTACTTCCAACGTGTTCAAATTGCCACAATGGACCTTATGGAAATACACAATGCAAGGATTATGAATACAATGTATTTGAATTTATGGATGGAGATGCGGCATCAAGAGATAATATTACCAACTTTATTACGAATGTAGTTCCTAACGGGTATTACATATTGGCCTATTCAATAAATAAAATTCAGTTGCCATATGAAAACGCTGTATACAATAGTTTTGATTTGTTTGGCGCCTCACAATTCAGAAACGTCCCTAAAGGCGTACCTTATATTGCATTTGGAAGGAAAGGTGCTGCACTTGGAACCGCAAAAGAATTAATCGGTTCATCCGAACAAGCAATTTTAAATTTGGATACAAGCATTACTACGAACTGGACGCAAGGTTGTATCTCTTCACCTGTTATTGGCCCTGCATTAACCTGGGATTCTCTTTCATGGGCAGAACATACAACAGATGGCGGAATTTCCTACGACAGTATTTTTGTTCGCCTGATAGGAATTCAACCCAACGGACAAGAAGTGGTACTGAAGGACTTTGATAAAAGTATGATGCAAGTGCCTAACCTGGGCACGTATGTAGATGCAAAGTTGTATCCAACCATTCGGTTAGCAGCATATTTAAAAGATGATACTTTGCATACGCCACCGCAGTTGGATCGCTGGCAGGTCATTTATACACCAGTGCCTGAACTTGCCATTGTTCCCGGAAAAGGATATGCATTCACAGATAGCGTAGATAACGGAGAAGAAGTTGTTCTGCATGTACCAATTGAGAATATAAGTGACTATACATTTAAAGATAGTATTTTGGTGAATTACTGGATAGAAGATGGGGCACGTGTGATCCATCAGCTACCTTCGAGATTAAAGAAGAAATTATTTGCACCGGGTGAAGTGGTCATTGATACCTTGGTATTGAATAGTACACCATATAAAGGTTCGAATGGATTGTGGGTGGAAGTGAATCCCGCCAACCAACCAAAATCACAATTAGAGCAATATCATTTTAACAATATCATAAGAAATCAACTCTATGTAAAGGCTGATCATATCAATCCTTTGTTAGATGTTACATTTGATGGATTACATATTATGAATAATGATCTGGTATCCGCAAAACCTTCTATTTTAATTCAGTTAAAAGATGAAAACAAATATTTAGCATTGAATGATACAAATGATTTTAAAATATTTTTGCAGGCCCCTGGCTCCACAGCAAAGCGTGTTTTCTTCGGACCAAATATGAATTTTACCCCAGCGGTATTACCAAACAACAGTTGCCGCATATTGCTGAAGCCGGAGTTAACGCAGGATGGTACCTATCAACTATTAGTGCAGGCAAATGACAAGTCAAAAAACTTATCAGGAGTGTATGACTACACCATCAATTTTGAAATACAAAATGAATCCAGCATTACCCAGGTATTGAATTATCCAAATCCGTTTTCAACTTCTACACGTTTTGTGTTTACACTAACAGGTTCGGAACTTCCTTCAAGCTTCAAAATACAAATCATGACCATATCCGGAAAAGTGGTAAAAGAAATATTTGAAGATGAGTTGGGCCCTATGCACATCGGAAGAAATATCACGCAGTATGCATGGGATGGACGTGATCAGTTTGGCGACCGCCTTGCAAATGGCGTTTACCTATACCGCGTGCTTACAAAGATGAACGGAGAAAATATCAAGCGAAAAGAAACTGCTGCTGATGCGTACTTTAAAAATGGTTGGGGTAAAATGTATCTGATCCGATGATGCGTATATTCTTATTCACTGTATTCTTATTTTTTGCCGCTTCCTTAAAATCTCAATCCTTGTTTTCCAAATTTGCCCGGATTTCCAGACCTGAGAAATGCTGGGTAATGGCGCACCCCTTTGTGGCGAAGCGTGCATTTAAAGCAACCATCCGTTCGTATTTTATTACTGACTCCATCAAAAATTCAGGAACGATTGGCAACGATATGAGTGGTGGAAAAATGGATGCATTTAAACATGCATATTGGATGGCCTGCGTAACGAAAGCGATAGGTTCGAAAAAAGCATTGAAGCTTGGAAGAGCTCACGAAAAGGGAAACAAATTACAATTTAAAAAACAGGAACTGGAAGATAAAATTCTTCCGGATTCCATGAGCTCGGTAATGGACCTGCATAACAATGAGCAAGGTTCTGCTGTTGCTAAGGATCAACAACTTTCTGAACAACAATTGCAACTAAAAATACTTGAACTGTTGAGGCAAGGGAAGCTTGCCTGTTTGCGGAAAACTAAACAAGGCAGTTATCTCACCTGCAATGGAGAATTGATAGACTTGCATCAATGGTTAGGTAAGTGGGGGATACCCAAATGCCTGATCCCATCCAATTTAGAAAATTAATTTTTGCAAGCTGTATTCTTTGAAGTCAAAAATATGAAGTGTATTTGCGTTGCAAAATTTTTCCTGGATAATTTCAAAAGCCATGGTACACATCAAGGTTCCAATAACGCCGGGCACTGCACCAATAACGCCTGTTTCGCTGCAGTTGGGTACATCTTCCGGATCGGGCGCCTCTGCATAAACAGCTCTCAGATCTTTGCTTCCTTTATAGTTAAATACAGCTGCTTGCCCTTCATACTTAAAAATGCTGCCATATACCAGCGGTTTATTTAATTCAACGCACGTATCATTTACCAAATAACGTGTTTCAAAATTATCCGATCCATCAATAACCAAATCATAAAGTTGAATAAGCTCAACCGCATTTTCAGCTGATAGCATGACAGCATGTTCCCGGATAAGCAAATGCGGATTTTGTGCTGTTAATCGTTCTGTTGCAACACGCGCTTTTGATTTGCCAACATCACTGGCATTATATAAAATTTGGCGATGCAGGTTATGCAATTCAATCGTATCAAAATCAACAATTCCTATCGTGCCGATTCCTGCTGCACTTAAATACTGTAATACCGGACAACCCAATCCGCCTGCACCGATAACAAGTACTTTGGCATTTTTAAATTTTTCCTGCCCTTTCAGTCCCATCCCTGGTAACATCAGTTGACGACTGTATCGAACCAATTCGTCTTTTGAAAAGTTGCTCATAAGTTCGCTCGCTTTATTTCTTTATGCAATCACTTAATTTTTTGCGCCCACACTCTACACTCATATGCCGCACTCGCGGTCCTATTGCAGCGCGTTGTCCCAATTTTTCCATACCGCCTCGTATCCATTTTGTTCAATTACCTTTGCAAATTCTTGTACGCTTCGTTCATCACAAATTTCAAATTGCTTTAATGATTCAGGTTCTGCCGCATACCCACCGGGATTGGTTTTGGAGCCTGCACTCATACTGGTGGCACCCAGGGAAATGATATGATCCCTGAATAGTTCCGATTCACGCGTCGATATCGATAGTTCTACATTCCCATCAAACAAGCGGTAAGCACAAATCAGTTGCAACAGCTCACGGTCCGTTACAATGACATTGGGTTCAATGATACCTTCTGCAGGTCGCATGCGTGGAAATGAAATAGAATAATTCGTCTGCCAGTAGTGGAGTTGAAGATACTTCAGGTGTGCAGCACAAAAAAAAGAATCTGTTCGCCAATCTTCTAAGCCCAATAAAACACCTAAACCAATTTTATACATGCC
>DASRRA010000552.1:0-13541 GCA_035696085.1 Bacteroidia bacterium
GATGAAATCAATAAATTACTAAACGATTCTCTTTATAAATATCTTCAGGAAAATAAAATCGAAGTACTTGGTAACCCACTACCAAAACCGGATACAAAAATCGACTGGGATAACCAAACCGATTTCGAGTTTTTATACGAAATGGGACTTGCGCCTAAATTCAATGTAGATTTGTCTCAAAAAGATAAATTTACCTACAAGACCGTAAAGATTGACGAAGAACTGGTTAACAAATACATCAACGATGTAGCAAAACGCTACGGAAAAGTAGAACAGGTAGAAGTTTCAGGATCCGGCGATTTGCTTACCGGCGATTTTGTTGAATTAGACGCATCTGGTGAAATCACTGTTGGCGGAATCTTTAAAACAGGTAATTTGTTCCTGGAGCGCTTGAAAGATGAGGGCGTAAAGAAACAATTAACTGGTCTTAAAAAAGATGATAAGGTGATTCTGGATGCTCAAAAAATTGCTGAAACACCAGCTGAATTGGCTAATCTACTAGGAATAGATAAAGATGCCGCAGAA
This sequence comes from Bacteroidia bacterium, assembly GCA_035696085.1. Classification (GTDB taxonomy): domain Bacteria; phylum Bacteroidota; class Bacteroidia; order 2-12-FULL-35-15; family 2-12-FULL-35-15; genus 2-12-FULL-35-15. The sequence continues at coordinate 526 of DASRRA010000552.1, forward strand.
AAATTGAATGCCAAAATTCAATTCACCGTTAAAAACATCAGCCATTTAGCACCTGCTGATATCAACCAGGAATTTTTCAATAAAATTTATGGAGAAGGTGTAGTGAACTCCGAAGAAGAGTTTAGAGCCAAAGTAAGACAAGAGTTGGCAGCTATTTTTGTAAATGATAGCGAACGCAAGTTCTACAATGATATCGTTGAGCATTTGATGAATAAAATCAGCTTCGATTTACCAAAAGATTTCTTAAAACGTTGGATTATGGCGGTAAATGAAAAACCGGTAACTGCAGAGCAAGTAGAAACGGAGTTTGATGGCTATGCAAAAGGATTAAAGTGGCAGTTAATTGAGAATAAAATTATAAAAGACAACAATATCCAGGTTACCAAAGAAGAAATTCTGGCACATACTAAAGAATTGATCATTGAACAGTTTGGTAAATACAACCCGGTGCCCATGGAAGAGGAAGAACTCAATCAAACAGCACAACGTGTATTGGCCAATGAAGAAGAGGCCAAGAAACTGTATGAAAAATTGTATGGACTAAAAATCATGAACTTGTTTAAGTCCAAGTTTACAATTGAAAATCAAGAGGTGTCACATGATGATTTCTTCAAAACTGCCAATTAAGCATTAAATATTTTCAGGTTTAAAAATTGATTATTATCTTTCAAAAATTAAAAAATTCACTTAAACCCAATTTACTATGTTTGATAAGAACGAATTTCGCAAATACGCTGTAAAGCACAAAGGCATTAGTGGAAACACATTTGATTCATATACCAAGCACAATGTTTCCAATGTAACGCCTTACATTATTGAGGAGCGCCAATTGAACGTGGCACAAATGGACGTGTTTTCGCGATTGATGATGGATCGTATCATTTTCCTTGGAACTGGTATCGATGATCAGGTTGCCAACATCATCCAGGCACAGTTGCTGTTCTTACAATCGGTAGAAGCAAAAAAAGATATTCAAATTTATTTAAACAGTCCAGGTGGCTCTGTATACGCAGGTTTAGGAATTTATGACACCATGCAATACATTACACCGGATGTAGCAACAATCTGTACAGGTATGGCTGCATCAATGGGAGCTGTATTGATGTGCGCTGGAACAAAAGGTAAACGCGCCGCTTTAAAACATGCACGTGTAATGATTCACCAACCTTTAGGTGGTGCAGAAGGACAAGCTTCTGACATCGAAATCACAGCACGCGAAATTCAAAAACTAAAAAAAGAATTGTACAATATCATCGCACAACACAGCGGACAAACATATGATAAGGTTTGGGCAGACAGTGATCGTGACTACTGGATGACTTCCGAAGAAGCGAGACAATATGGTATGGTTGACGAAATTTTAGTTAGATCTAAATAAGTTAAATCGTTCTTTCGAATACAAATTAAAATGGTTAATGACATTGCCGTCATTAACCTTTTTAATTTATTCAAATCTAATTTTTAAAATGGCAAAAGAAGATAAAGAAATAAAATGCTCCTTCTGTGGACGCAACAAGCAAAGCACCGATGTACTCATTGCGGGTATCACTGGTCATATTTGTAACCATTGCGTAACACAAGCACAAACAATTGTAAGGGATGAAATCGGACAACGCTCTTCCAGCTCTTCCACCTTTAACTCCATTCATTTATTAAAACCACATGAAATAAAAAATCATTTGGATGAATATGTAATCGGGCAGGATGATGCGAAAAAAGTACTTTCCGTAGCGGTATACAATCATTACAAACGTTTGTTGCAATTACAGGCAAAAACGGCTGTGAAAGAGGAAGTAGAAATTGAAAAGTCAAATGTAATTATGGTGGGTGAAACCGGTACCGGTAAAACCTTACTGGCACGTACCATTGCAAAAGTGTTAAATGTTCCTTTCTGTATTGCAGATGCAACCGTTTTGACGGAAGCAGGGTATGTGGGTGAAGACGTGGAAAGTATTTTGTCCCGCTTGCTGCAAGCTGCCGATTTTGACGTAGCTGCTGCAGAAAGAGGAATCGTATTTATTGATGAGATTGATAAAATAGCACGCAAAAGCGATAACCCTTCCATCACAAGGGATGTATCAGGTGAAGGCGTGCAACAAGGATTACTGAAATTATTGGAAGGTTCTGTTGTTGGTGTTCCACCTCAAGGCGGAAGAAAACACCCGGAACAAAAAATGGTTCAGGTAAACACCAAAAATATTCTGTTTGTTTGTGGTGGCGCATTTGACGGCATTATCCGAAACATCGGAAACAGGTTGCAAACACAAGCAATTGGATACAGTGTGAGCAAGGAAAAAGCAGAAATTGATAAAGAAAATTTATTGCAATACGTTTCTCCACAAGATTTGAAAAGCTTTGGATTGATTCCGGAGTTGATCGGACGTTTACCAGTGTTGACGTATTTGAATCCTTTGGACGCCTCTACCTTGTTACGTATCCTGAATGAGCCGAAAAACGCACTTATCAAGCAATACACGCATTTGTTTGAAATGGATGGTGTAAAGATAAAATTCGAAAAAGGAGTGCTTGATTTTATTGTAGAAAAAGCAATGGAATTTAAATTGGGGGCTCGTGGTTTACGCTCCATCTGTGAAGCCATCATGATTGACCTCATGTACGACACACCTTCAAATGTAGAGTTGAAAGAAATTAACCTGACACTGAAATACGCAAAAGATAAATTAAAGCGATCTTCCATCAGCAAGTTGAAAGTCGCTTAACTAAGAACTAAACAAAAAAGTCATTAAAATAATTTAATGGCTTTTTTTTTAATAGTTGCAGGTAAGTTACAGGTAGACGCGAAGCTTAAGCAAGGATTTTCGCGTAGGCGCTTCGTGACATGGCATAATTGATTTGTGTTTGTTTTTGCATTATAATTGTAATGAAAGCGCCCTTTACTTGTTCACATGTCACAAACTAAGATCATCCATAATTACATCCGCTTCATTTTATTGGGCCTGATGTTACTTTTTGGAAATGACTTAAGGGCACAAAACGACAATCGTCCCGCCAGAGACACATTAAAGTTTTATAAAAAAATCAAAAAAATTGCTTATAAAACCAAACCAACAAAACTGCTGTATCACGCTATTTTTGTGGAGCCGGCACCGCTTCGATACGAAGAAAAACCCTTATCCGATCGGCAAAAAGTAGAAGATCCTAATGCTAAACATGTAGGAAAATACATACGTCGAATCTATGTGGAAGTGTATGATCCTTTTGGATACTCCGTGAATGATACAACCGGAAAAATTACTAACCCTTTTCAAAAATTGGGTAATAGATACCACATTACTACCCGCCATCGTATTATAGAAAATTTACTTTTGTTTAAAGTCGATGATACGGTGGATGTATTAAAGTTAAGTGAATCCGAGCGTATTTTAAGAGAGACGCGATACATCAACGATGCACGTATATACATCATCAATGCATCAGATGGCTCGGATCGCGTAGATGTAAAAGTGGTGGTGCATGATCGCTGGACATTGGATGCGCCTGTATCAGGCGGAACCAACGGTGGGCACGTAACCTTGCGCGACCGCAATCTGGGCGGATTAGGGCAGGTGTTTGAACAATATATTGGGTACACCATTTCAAGTAATATTTATGATTTCAACGGAAAATATAATATCACTAACATCAAGCGCAGTTTTATTTCATCTACACTTTCTTATCAGACAACGCCCGATCTCACCAATGTTGGTGTTTCTTTCGACAGGCCTTTCTTTTCACCCTTAGCCATGTGGGCGGGCGGTGTATCAGCAAGTAAAACCTGGGGCACTTATCCTTATACGGATTCTACCGGTGAACCACCTTACGATAAAAAATTACGACTGGACAACATTAGCTACGATGCATGGGGTGCCTATAGCTACAAGCCGGGTACGGGTAAAAGAAAGAACAGAAGAGTGAGTGCCATCATCTTTGCTTTTCGCTATGCAGGTACCGAATTTCAGAGCAAACCTTCTTATGCAATTGATACAGAAAGACGCAATTATAATTCTACCCTTTATCTGGGAAGTGTGGGTTATTCATTGGGTAAATTTTATAAGGACCAATATATCTTTCGTTTTGGTGCCAATGAGGATATTCCGGAAGGGGTGGTGATCCAACTTCTATACGGCACCATTCATCGTGAAGATATTGGGTGGCGATATTATAATGGTTTTGTATTATCAAGAGGAAAACATTTTGAGAATTTTGGATACATCAGTGCAAAAGCTACCTATGGCACCTTTTACAACAAGAATGTGGCGAATGATGCGACCTTGAATTTAAACCTGATGTACTTTTCTAATCTTCACAGAACACGTAATAAATGGTACTACCGCCAATTCGCGTATTACAAATACGTATATGGTATAAATAAACTTCCTTATGAAAAAATTACGTTAGAACCATCCGAACTGTATGGCTTCAACAACGGCACTTCGCTGTTGGGTAGCAGCAAAATGTTGCTGAACCTGGAAAGCGTGTTTTATGCACCGTATAATTTAATTGGTTTTAAAGTAGCACCTGTTGTTTTATTAGGATTTGGGATGCTGAAAACCGAGCACTATAAGCTGTTAGCCGGACAAGTATATCAGGCATATGCATTAGGGTTGTTGCTACGGAACGAAAATTTATTAACCTCCAGTTTCGAAATCTCTTATGGTTTGTATCCCAACCTGCCTGATAAAAATGATCACTTTTACAAATTCAATCCCACCATTAGTTTTAAAGTGAAAATAGATGTGTTTGAAATTGCCAAGCCGGAAACTGTTACCTACCGATAATTTGAAGAAGTTAGAATATAATCGTTGATCTTTTAGAAGCGAAACAGTAGCTCTCTCTCCTTCTTCAGTCCCGCTTTCCGTTCCAAGTTTGACTTCGCTATCGCTCGCCAAAGCTTTCCACTACAATCGGGGCTATAGAGAATGCGAGCCTCTCCGAATGTACTAAATTTTATTTATCGCTTTTTGTAAACCAGAAACGTAAAATCATAAACGTTCTTTTCATCGCGTAAACCTTTTGTACTGGACACTTCTTTCCATTCAGCTAAATTCAACTCCGGAAAAAAAACATCCGCGTCAAAAGATTCATGAATACGTGTTAAATAAATGGTATCCACCAAATGTAAACTTTGCCTGAAAATATCAGCACCTCCTATAATGAATATTTCGTTATCACCAGTTGCCTTTGCTGTTTTGATAGCTGCCTCAATGGAGTCGACTAGGATTGCTCCTGGCGCATCATAATCCGGTTGACGCGTTACAACAATATTCGTACGATTGGGTAAGGGGCGAAATTTTAAGGGAATGGATTCGTAATTTTTTCGCCCCGTTATGATGCAATGCCCAGTGGTTTTCTCCTTGAAAAATTTCATATCAGCCGGCATGTGCCAGATGAGCGCATTATTTTTTCCAATCTCGTTATTCGATCCAACAGCTACAATAAGGGAAATATTCATTAAAAATTTTTATTTAAAATAAATGGTTTTGTTTACAGGTACTATACAGCAACCGCTGCTTTGATGTGTGGATGCGGGTCGTAGCCTTCCAATGTAAAATCTTCAAACTTAAATTCAAAAATATTTTTGATCGCAGGGTTTATTTTTAATTGGGGTAGCTTGCGCAAATCCCTTGATAACTGCAGTTTTGCCTGCTCCACATGATTCAGATATAAATGTGCATCCCCAAGTGTATGGATGAATTCTCCAACTTGCAAATCACACACCTGCGCAACCATATGTGTTAATAAAGCATAGGAAGCAATGTTAAACGGAACGCCTAAAAAAATATCGGCACTGCGTTGATAAAGCTGGCAGCTTAATTTACCATCAGCCACATAAAATTGAAAGAATGCATGGCAGGGTGGTAGTTTCATTTTATCAATTTCACCTACGTTCCAGGCACTCACAATCATTCTTCGGCTATCCGGATTATTTTTAATTTGATTGACCACTTGTGTAATCTGGTCGATATGTCTTCCATCAGCTGTTGGCCAACTGCGCCACTGAGAGCCATACACAGGTCCAAGATTACCTTGTTCATCCGCCCACTCATCCCAAATGCTTACACCATTTTCCTTTAAATAGTTGATGTTGGTATCCCCCTTCAAAAACCAAAGTAGTTCATGTAGAATGGATTTTAAATGAATTTTTTTAGTGGTAAGCATAGGAAACCCTTCCTGCAAATTGAAACGCATCTGGTAGCCAAATACACTTACGGTTCCTGTTCCTGTTCTGTCTGTTTTCGTTGCTCCCTGCTCCAATACATGGCGCATTAAATCATGGTACTGTCTCATATGGCTTGCGTATAGATTACCCAAATTTAAAGAAGTAAAGCGGGATACAATCAAACAGGCAAGCTGTTTTTTCAATTTATTTCAACAAAGTGGGTAAAACCTTGTTAAACTAAAAAAGATGCACGTTTAGGGTGCATCTTTTTTATACGAATAGGAGATGATGACTAATGCTCAATAACCGTAAATGCCTTTTTTTCGGTGCCTTCAGCCATGAAGAAATACATACCAGGAGCAAGTGCTTGAATGAAAATTTCTGTTTGGGTAGGGTTCAATTTTCCGGATAATACCTCTTTTCCATCCATTGCAAAAATGGAATAGGCTACATTTTTCGAAATGCCACCTTTCACGCTGATAAAATCTGTTGCCGGGATCGGAAATAAAGAAATAGGAAGCACAGCCTGGTTTACAGCAATACCATTGGCAGCATTCACAATGATTTTCGCTTTCATTCCCATAGAAGCATGTGGCTGACAAACATAATAATGGGTACCTACAGTTAAATTAGCTGGTAAAACAGTTCCGCCTCCTTTAGGCGTAGCGAATCCGCCGCCAAGAGCAGTTGTTCCATTTGCATCCCAGGTAGACTGGCTAACCTCCACAGCATTGTGTGCTATTTCAAGGCTAAACTTAACTGTATCTCCAGCTGTAATCGTAAGCACATCCGGATCAAAGGTAGTTCCATCGTTTTTAACAGTATGTACCGTGCTAAAGCCTGTAAGCGAAATGATGGAGAAGGTGAGAATTGGTAAGATTTTTTTCATGGGGTGTGTTTTTTAGTTAATACTAGAGGACGATAATTAATCAACAATTTTTGTACTAAGGTGAACCTGAGATAACTAATAAATTATAATTTATTATCAGATTATAATTCCAGCAATTGCGGCTGATAAATAGGAAGCCAAGGTGCCGCATAACAAGGCCTTCATGCCCAGTTTGGCAAGATCTGTCCGTCGTTCAGGTACAAGTGCTCCTATCCCGCCAATTTGCATCCCCACACTGCTGAAATTCGCGAAACCACAAATAGCAATGCTTACGATTAACAATCCTTTTTCAGTTAAAACAGGCAAGGTATGACTGGTTAGATTTTTAAAGGCAATAAATTCATTGATGGTTAGCTTTTGTCCCAATAATGTCGCTGCATTCATCGCATCACTTTGGGGAACTCCCATGGCCCATACTACGGGATAAAACAGTCGACCAAAGATGACATCCATTGACAAACCGGTATAACAATAATTCAATAACCAGTTTAGCAACGCAATCAATGCAATAAATCCAATTAGCATGGCGATGACATTCATGGATATTTTAAAACCATCACTGGCACCCTGACTAATGGCATCAATAATATTCACGGCTTTGCTTTTTACTTCCAATTTTACACTTCCTTTAGTAGGCGATTCTTCTGTTTCCGGAAAAACAATTTTTGAAATAACAAGCGCACCCGGTGCAGCCATTAAACTGGCCATGATCAGGTATTCTGCTTTGGCACCCATGCTGGAATAGACAATCAAAATACCTCCTGCAATACAAGCCAGGCTACCACTCATAGAAGCTAGTAATTCGCTTTTGGTCATGGTAGGCAGGTAGGGGCGTATCAATACTTGAGCTTCTACTTGTCCTACAAATGTACTGGCTACATTGCTCAATGCTTCGGCACCACTCACACGCATAATCACATTCATCACCTTCGCAATAATCGAAATGATGAATTGCATAATGCGCAAGTGATACAGAACCGCAGCCAGGATGCACACCAGTATAATTGTAGCCGTAACATTAAACGCGAAAATAAAAGAAGAGGTGAGTGCATAATTTTGAGCAGTACCATCCGGCGCAACAACAGCAATACCGCCATACACAAAGTTGGCACCTTGCTTTGCAAAATATTCTAAGTGCTGCATACCGCTGCCCAACCATTGAAAAAAACGGGTAAACAATGAAACCCGTAACACAAGAAAAGCAATGAGAAGTTGGAGTGCGAGTCCCGACAATACCAGGCGATAATTGATCGCACGTCGGTTATTAGAAAATAAAAAAGCGATGCAGAAAATAATAAGAATGCCAATTAATCCTGTAAATCGCTCCATGTATGAATTGGTTAAGAAAAAACCCACCTTCGTCAAGACTATGGTGGGCATTAAAATCAGCAATGCTTATGATTTCTTCCGGTTGTTTAATTCATCGCGTATATGAGATGCCTTTTCATAATCTTCTTCAGACAAGGCTGTTTCCAGCATTTGTTTTAATTCTTCCGTAGATTTTTTTAAGTAATCTGTTTCTTCAATTTCTACGCGACTTTCACCACCGCCTTCACTGACGGCAGCTAAGGCTTCATCATCTAAGATGATCCCGGCCTGGGATAAAATAAATTCATAAGTATTGATAGGGCAGGAGAAGCGAACAGCTAATGCAATGGCATCCGAAGTGCGTGCGTCAATCTCTACATTTTTGTCTCCGTCGTTGCAAATCAATTTTGCGAAAAATATTCCTTCCACCAAATTGTAAATAATCACTTCACTTACATTGATGTTAAAGCCTTCGGCAAATGTTTTAAAAAGATCATGTGTAAGTGGGCGGCTTGGTGTCATTTTCTCCAGCTCAATAGCGATAGCCTGAGCTTCAAACCCTCCGATGATTATCGGTAAACGTCGTTTGCCTTTGGCTTCACCTAATACAAGTGCATAAGCCCCTGTTTGGGTTTGACTATACGATAATCCTACAATTTCCAGTTTAACTTTTTTCACTAGTATTTTTTTTTGAATCCATAATCCGCTATTTCAGAATGATGGAAGTGGAATGTATCTGTTTAAATTGGTATGTATTAGTTATGATTTGCTTTAAAATTTTTCACTGCTGCGATAAGCTTTGGTACTACTTCAAATGCATCACCTACAATGCCATAGTCAGCCGATTTAAAGAAAGGTGCTTCTTTATCAGAATTAATCACAACTATTGTTTTGCTGCCATTCACACCAGCCAGGTGTTGAATAGCACCGGAAATACCGATGGCAATATATAGATTTGGACGGATGGCAACACCGGTTTGTCCAACATGCTCATGATGATCGCGCCAGTGCATATCAGCAACCGGACGGGAACATGCTGTAGCTGCTCCTAATTCTTTCGCTAATTCTTCAATCATGCCCCAGTTTTCTGGTCCTTTTAACCCACGGCCAGCAGATACTACTAACTCAGCATCTGGTAGATTCAATTCAGTTGTAGCCTTTTTTACCTCTTTTACTTTAATTGGAGAATTTACGGCATCTAAATTCACAGCAAAGTCTACCACTTCGGCGCTACCATCTTTCAATTCAACAGGAAATGAATTTGGCAGTAAAGAGATTACTTTTTTTGCAGAATGTAGTGTATAATTCGCAATCGCTTTTCCGGAAAACACATTTTTCTTAACAGAGAAACTATCGCCAGAAATAACAGGGTTATCAACTGCTCCGGCTACGATACCTGCTTTTAAACGTGCAGCCAGACGGGGGGCAACTTCTTTTCCCGTGAAATCAAATGGAAAAATAACAACATCAGCACTTTCTGCAGTTACAGCTTGCTCGATAGCAGATGTTAAATATTGACCATTCAAATCTTTTAATTTATCATTTTTTAATTTCAATACTTTTTTAGCACCGGCTTTCCCAAGATCTGTAACATCGGCATCACCAACGATAACAGCTGTTGCTGTGGTGTTTAATTGTGCAGCAATTCGACTTCCATAATTTACCGCCTCTAACGACGATTTCTTTACTTTGCCTTTTGCGATTTCTGTATATATTAATACTGACATATGCGAATGATTATGTTTATTAAATTGCTTTGGCTTCTGTATGCAATAATTCAATTAATTTCTCCGGATGCGCTGCATCAATAAATTTGCAGTCTGTTCTTCCTTTAGCTAATGTATAATTGCTGATGCTCGTTAATTTATCAGCTGCCGCAGCTGCAACCACTTGCAGTGGTTTTGTACGGGCTGCCATAATTCCACGCATGTTTGGTATACGTGCTTCAGCCATTCCTTTGTTAGCAGATAACACAAGCGGTAATGGACATTCAACTACTTCAACCCCACCATCAATATCATGTTCAATGGTTGCTACATTACTTGCAACATCCAGTTTGGTAGCCATCGAAACAAATGGTAAATTCAATAATTCAGCAAGCATAGCACCCACCATAGAACCATTATAATTGATCGTTTCTTTACCGGCCATTATTAAATCAAAACCTTTATCTTTTGCATAAGCAGCAATCTGTTCTGCTACCGCAAATGCATCATTCGGATCACTGTCAATACGTACCGCATCATCAGCACCAATCGCTAATCCTTTACGTATAGTGGCTTCACTATCTGCTCCTCCAACGTGAATTATTGTCACGTTTCCACCTTGAGCCTCTTTCAATTCAAGTGCACGAACCAATGCATACCATTCATCATACGGATTGATCACAAACTGAACACCTGCCGTATTAAAAGCAGTATCATTGTTCACAAAACTAATCTTGGTAGTAGTGTCAGGTACATTGCTGATACAAACTAATATTTTCATATAAATTCGTGTTTTTATTTTGATTGCAAATTTAACAATATCTACTAATTAAAAAAATTGATTGCAGAAAAAGCAAATTTAAGCTATGATATTTTTAACATTGGTCGAGGCGTAATTGATTATCAAGATAAAAAGAAAAATTGGAATCGTTTGTTTATCTGTCATAAATCCGTTACTTTTGAATCAGATTTATACCCTATTGTAGATAACCCCGAATTAGACCAATCAACCCCTATCAGAATGGATTATAATACCAGCCTGCCCAAAATGATTATTTCTGAGTATGGACGAAATATTCAGAAAATGATTGATTTTGCGATCACTGTTCCCGATCGTGAAGAACGTAATAAAGTAGCCCGTGCCATTATTGATGTAATGGGTCAGTTGAACCCGCATCTGCGTGATGTGACCGATTTTAAACATAAATTATGGGACCATATTTTTATCATCTCTGAATTTAAACTGGATGTGGATTCTCCCTATCCAAAACCAACTGCAGAAACCTTTCAAACAAAACCGGATCGTGTTTTATATCCGAGTAATGATATCCGTTACAAGCACTATGGCAAAACCGTAGAGCGCATCATTGCAAAAGCCAGAGAATATCCGGAGGGAGAAGAGAAAAATGTGTTGGTAGAGCAAATTGCTAACCTGATGAAACGTTCTTATCTAAACTGGAACCGTGATTCAGTGAATGATGAAGTGATTTTAAAACAATTGGAAGAGCTGTCAAAAGGTGAATTGAAACTGGCCGATGCATCTGCATTGCGTAGCACCCAAACCTTTGTACCGCGTGGTGCACCTGCTAACCAACACCGTGATAAGAAAAAGCAACAAAATAATAATGGAGGGAAATCCAATAATGGAGGAGGTTTCCGACATAACAACAATAACAACCAGAAGTTTAAACGTAAGTTTTAAATGTCAAAGGTTTAATAAACCTTTGACATTTTATTTTTAAGTATAACATTCCCGAAACGTCAAAGGTTTAAAAACCTTGGCGTTTTTTGTTCACAACCTCCCGTTCGTAAAATAACATCCCATCTTTTCTTTCAAACCGAATAAAACCCTTATTTCGTAAGATGTAATCTCCATGTACAAACTTAAAAACGAATTGAAATGAGCGTATTCGAAATTATCGGTGGTAAAAAATTGAAAGGTGAAATTATACCGCAGGGTGCTAAAAATGAGGCATTACAAATATTATGTGCCGTATTGTTAACTCCTGAAAAGGTCGTAATTAGCAATATTCCGGATATCGTGGATGTCAATAAATTAATTGATTTATTACGTGACCTGGGTGTGAAAGTTGAAAAAACAGGGCATGAAGAATATACCTTTCAAGCAGATCATGTAAACGTGGATTACCTGAATTCGGCCGAATTCAAAAAGAAAGGCGGAAGTTTAAGAGGTTCCATCATGATCGTCGGACCGTTGTTATCACGTTTTGGGAAAGGCTACATCCCTCGTCCGGGCGGCGATAAAATAGGTCGTCGCCGTTTGGATACACACTTTATCGGTTTCCAAAATTTAGGAGCGAAATTTATTTACGATGATGTAAATGATTTTTATAAAGTGGAAGCTGCCAATTTGAAAGGCTGCTACATGCTATTGGATGAAGCTTCTGTAACAGGAACTGCCAATATATTGATGGCAGCTGTATTGGCCAAAGGTATTACAACCATTTACAATGCAGCCTGTGAGCCGTATATCCAACAGCTTTGCAAAATGCTAAACCGCATGGGCGCAAAAATCAGTGGTATTGGATCTAATCTCTTAACCATTGAAGGGGTTGAATACCTGAAAGGAACCACTCACCGCATGCTTCCCGATATGATTGAAGTAGGTAGCTTTATTGGACTGGCAGCAATGACACAATCAGAAATTACCATTAAAAATGTACAATTTGAAGAGTTGGGCATTATCCCGGCTGTTTTCCAACGCCTGGGTATTAAACTGGAAAGAAGAGGAGATGATATTTATATCCCTTCGCAGGAAACCTATGAAATAGATACGTTTATTGATGGCTCTATCCTTACCATTGCAGATGCTATCTGGCCGGGGTTTACACCAGACTTGTTAAGCATTGTCCTGGTAGTAGCTACCCAAGCCAAAGGAACGGTACTCATTCATCAGAAAATGTTTGAAAGCCGTTTGTTCTTTGTTGATAAG